>JAICSB010000530.1 GCA_025937115.1 Pseudonocardiaceae bacterium
CTACTACCCGAATAACACGCTCATGTCCGGCATGTACGGCGACGCCGAGGAGGACCGCAAGGTGCTGGCTTCGTACCTTCGCACCGCGGCGGACGGGGAGCTGCCGGAGATGGAGCTGGCGGCACAGCTCGATCGGTTGGCCGACGACAGGATGCGACCGGAGCCGCGGCGCTGCCGGCTCACCACCTTGCCTGAGGTCGTCGCCGCGCACGGGATCGACCGGATCGACCTGCTGAAGATCGATGTGGAGAAGGCGGAGGCCGATGTGCTCGCCGGCATCGATCCGGACACTTGGCGCAGAATCGACCAAGTCGTCCTGGAGGTGCATGATCTACACGGTCGGCTGCGAACCGTACTGGACGAGTTGGCGGCGCGGGGCTTCGAGGTCGTCCACGAGCAGGACCCAAGACTGGAACTGACGCCATGTCACAACGTCTACGCCCGCCGGGTCGGCGCCCGCCCGGCAGCGCCGGTCGAGTCCCGGCCCGTACAGACCCGGGCCGCGTTAACCACTGAGCTTCGTGCGTTCGCCGCCCAGGAACTGGCCGACCTCCCGATGCCTGATGAGATTGTCTGGGTAGCCCAAATCGATGCCGCCGACGTGCCCGCCGAGGTGCGGGCAGCCACCGCGACCGGCCGTGCGGCGTCGGTGCTTTCCGGCGCCTGGACAGAACTGTTCGGCGTCGGCTCGGACAAGCCCGAAGCAGATTTCTTCAATCTGGGTGGTGATTCACTGACCGCGGTGCGGCTGCTGGTGAAGATTGAAAACCAACTGGGGGAGGAGATCGTCGAACCGGACCTCATCTTCACGACGTCGCGCTTCGGCGCCCTGGCCGATGCCATCGCCGATGCCCTTCGGTCCCGGGACGAGATCGGCAGCCAGAATGACTCAGGCTAGCGAAGAATGCCCTCTGGAGCGCTGGCTGTGGCGACCGCTCCCGCGTCCCGACGCCCGGCTGCTGCTGCTGTGCTTTCCCTGCGCCGGCGGCGGACCATCGACCTTTTACCGATGGGCCGAGGAGTTGCCAGCAGAGGTGGAGCTGCTCGCTGTGCGGTTGCCGGGCCGGCACACCCGGATCAGCGAGCGACCCTATGACAACTGGGCCGAGTTGCTGCACCGGTTGGCTCAGGTGGTGATCGCCACGGCGGATCGCCCCTTCGTCTTATTCGGACATAGCCTTGGCGCGATGATGGCCTATGAGCTGACCCGTAGGCTCGGCGATAGTGCTGATGTCGCGCCGCACCGGCTGCTGCTCGCCGGGTGCCGGGCGCCGGACGTGCCACTGCTGCTTCCGGCCATCCATCGGCTGCCGGACGAGGAGTTCACCCGCAACCTGTCCCTGGTCGCCAGCACCCCTCCGGAGGTGTTCGCCGACCGGCGGATGATGCGGCTCGTGCAGCCGCTCATGCGGGCTGATCTCACTCTCGCCGAGACCTGGCCGCCGGTCGCGCCCACTCCGGTGCCCGTCGCGGCGACCGCGTTCGCCGGCCGGAATGACACCGTCGCGCCACCGTGGAGCACGCGGCGTTGGTCCCGTTTCGTAGGACCGTTCGCGAGCTACGTTCTCGCCGGTGACCACTTCTTCGTCCGTTCCGGAGACGGTTGCTTTCTCGAACTCCTGGCCGCTGAGCTGACTGCGGTCCTGACAGAGGTCGGCTAGACGGGACGGTTGCGCATGGAGTCGATCTATTTTGACGAGCACCATCAGGGATTCCGCAAGGAGGTACGGAATTTCCTGGAGTGGGCCGTCGTGCCGTTTGCCCCCCAGTGGGAGGCGCAGCGGCGGTTACCGCGGGAGGCGTGGAAATCTTTCGGCGAGCGGGGTCTGCTGGGACTGCTGCATTCCCGCAAGGTCGGTGGCAGCGATCGTGACCTGTTCTCCTCGGTAGTTTTTCTAGAAGAGCTGGGCCGCACGGGTTTCGGTGGCCTGCGGGCGGCAATCTCGGTGCACGCGTACATGGCGACCTATTACCTCGGCCGCTCAGGTGGTGCTGCGCTGGGCCAACGCTACCTGGCCCCGGCCGTCGCTGGTGACAAGATCGCCGCGCTAGCGGTCACCGAACCCGAGGCGGGGTCGGACCTCGCCGGCCTTGGCGCCACGGCGGAGGAGCAGCCGGACCATTTTATCCTCGACGGCACCAAAAGCATGGTGAGCAACGGCTCATTGGCAGACTTCTACGTGGTCCTCGCGCGCAGCGGCGCCCGTTCCGGTGACAGTCGCGGCGCCGCGGGACTCTCGCTGTTCGTCGTCGATGCCAGCAGCCCGGGCATTACTATCGACCGCACCGAGCCGGTCGGTTGGCGCGCCGCCGATCCGGCGACCGTGCGCTTCGAAGCTGTGCGAGTGCCCCGCGACCAGGTCGTCGGCCGCTTGGGCAGCGGTTTTTACCAGCTTATGCGGGGATTCCAACTCGAGCGCGTGGTCGCGGCGGTTCTCGCGCTCGGCGGCGCCGACCGGAGCCTGCAGTTGACCTGCGAACACCTGGTGCGTCGCGGCGCTTTCGGCACCAGACTGGCCAGTCTCCAAGCCGTGCGTCACCGGATCGCCGACCTCGCCACGGACCTTGCCGCCGCCCGCGAGCTTGTTTACCACGCCGCCTGGCGGTATCAGTCCGACGACCTTGGGTCGATACGGGAGTGTTCGATGGCCAAGCTGTGCGCGACCGAACTCGCCACCCGGATGGCCGACACGAGCTTGCAGTTACACGGCGCGCACGGCTACCTCGACGGTACTGACGTGGCCAGGGCCTTCCGTGACGCCCGGGCGGCCACCATCGCGGCCGGACCGAGCGAGGTGATGCGCGACATCATCGCCCGCCTGGAAATTGATGAGGCCACCCCATGATTTTTCGTCAGCTTCAGCGATGGTTGCGGGATCCTTTCGATCCGATCAGCGACAGGC
>JAICSB010000217.1 GCA_025937115.1 Pseudonocardiaceae bacterium
GGGGTTGGCGGTGCGGGCGTACTCGTACCCCTCGCGTAGCCCACCGACGCCGTCCTGGACGAAGGTGGAGCTGCTGTGAATCGGCACGATCACTGATCCGGTATGCGGGTCCGGGTCTTGACCAGCATGGATCGCACGGGTGGCGAAGCCTGTCACCTCGCCAGCCTACGGTGTTGTGCTGCCGGCGCGATCTTCGGTTGTCGCGTCTGCCACGGTCGGCGAATCAACCCGGATCACCACTGTGTTGGAGATCTTGTCCGCGAAGGTCTGGCGCTTGCCGTCCCACAGCGGCCACAGGTATCCGATACCGAACTCCACACCGTGGCAGATCTGGCGCGCCATGGCGCTGCCGAACCCGACCGGCTGACCGGTCTCGATCGCGACCAGCTTCGTGCGCGCCACCCGGCGGCCGAGGCTTTGCCCCGTGGTGCCCTGCAGATAGCCCGAGTTCCAGATCCCGAAACCCAGCAACCCCAGGTAACCGACCGCGCCGAGTACCAGGGGCCACGTCGGGCTGCCGAGCGCTACACCGACGGAAATCAAAAGGTTCAGCACGATCACTGGAGCCACGTAGTCGATCAGACAACTGATCGCCCTGGCGCCGAAGCCCGCCAGCGGTTCCGCCGTGCCAACGGCCCGCAACACACCGCTGGCCTGCTCGTCGGTATCGGTCTGGCGTACCTGGGTCAGCGCCGCCAGTTGTGGCAATCGCACCGGTTCTGTCAATTGGGCAGAATGCGGCAATCGTCCGAACTGCGGGGGCGGTACTGATTGCACGAGTCGTCCGAATTGGGGCGCTGGTGGCTGCGGCGGCTGCCCATGTAACGGCGGCCATGTCGCCGGAGGCGACGGAGCCGACGGAGGTGCCGGCAGCGCCATCAATGCGGGCTGGTCGTCGGCCGACTGAGCGGACTGGGAAGTCGACTGAATCTGCTGAGAAGTCGGCTGGGCGCTTGTCACTGCGGCTTCAACCCCCTCATTAGGACAGCCTGGCGCACGCGCGCGGTCACGCTAGCGGATCCGCCCCGGCGCCTCTCACCGCCCAGCCAGAAAACCCAGTACATCTTGACGAGTCACCACGCCGGCAGGTTTGCCGTCGATCAAAACCATGGCGCCGTCGGCGTTGGCCAATGCCCGCATCAAAGACCCGATCGACTCTCCGGCTCCGATCGTCGGAAGCGGTGCTGCCATGTGCGCCTCGATCCGGTCGGCGAGTTGCGCATCACCAGCGAACAGCGCCTGCAGCAGGGTGCGCTCGCTGACCGCGCCGATCACCTCGGCCGCCATCACCGGCGGCTCGGCGGCCACCACGGGCAGCTGAGAGACGCCGAACTCGCGCAGAATCATCACCGCCTCGGCAACCGTTTCGTTCGGATGCGTGTGCACCAGCTTGGGCAAGGCACCGTCCTTGCCGACCAGCACATCGGCGACCGTCGCGCCGGAGGAGTCCGGGGGCAGGAAACCGTAGGTGGCCATCCAGGCGTCATTGAAGACCTTGCCCAGATAACCGCGCCCGCCATCGGGCAGCAACACCACCACCACTGACTCGGGATCGGCCCGAGCCGCCACCCGCAGCGCGCCCACCACGGCCATCCCGCAGGATCCGCCAAGCAGTAACCCTTCCTCGCGGGCCAGCCGCCGGGTCATGGTGAAGGAGTCGGCGTCGGAGACCGGGATGACCTCATCGCAGATGTCGCGGTCATAACAGCGGGGCCAGAAGTCCTCCCCGACCCCTTCCACGAGATAGGGCCGACCGCTGCCGCCCGAGTACACCGAGCCCTCCGGATCGATACCGACCACCCGCACCTTCCGATCGCTGACCTCTTTGAGGTAGCGCCCGGTTCCGGAGATCGTCCCGCCGGTGCCGATGCCAGTCACAAAATGGGTGATCCGCCCCTCGGTTTGCGCCCAGAGTTCCGGACCGGTGCCGTGGTAATGGCTGGCCGGGTTCTCCGGGTTGGAGTACTGGTCGGGCTTCCAGGCACCGTCGATCTCCGTGGCCAATCGGTCAGACACCGAGTAGTAGGAGTCGGGGTGGGCGGCAAGGACGGCGGTGGGACACACCACCACCTCAGCACCGTAGGCCTTGAGCACGTCGAGCTTGTCCTGGCCGACCTTGTCGGGACAGACGAACAGGCAGCGGTATCCCTTGCGTTGGGCAACCATCGCGAGCCCCACCCCGGTGTTGCCTGAGGTGGGCTCCACGATCGTGCCCCCCGGTCGCAGCGCACCTGATCGTTCGGCCGCTTCCACCATCCGCAGCGCGATCCGATCCTTCACGCTGCCGCCGGGATTGAAGTACTCGACCTTCGCCAGGACCAGCGGTGCGACCTCCCGTGCCACCGCGTTCAGCCGGACCAGCGGGGTATTGCCGACCAGATCGATGATGTGCTCGGCGTACTGCACCGGGTTCTCCTGGCGGGGGTAGGCGGAATCTGTCGTGCACGCGCGCTCCCGAGCTTCGCGGCGTATATCAAGAGTATGGGGGTCACTCTGCGCAGCGCGGCGTCGAGGGAGGTCTTCAGCGATGCAACATCTGCTTCGGACGATGGCCGTCGTGGCAGGCGCTACCGGCGCCACGCTCGGTGCGGCCTACGGAATGCTCAGCCAACAGGGCCGGTGGGCCCGCCGCCACATCGTGATCCCGGGCTGGTTGCCCTTCCGGGCAGACGGGGTGTACCTGCCGGACGGGACCGGTCCGCACGCCCCGTCGGATCCTGATATCGCCAGGCTCGCCTCGGCGGAAGGACACTCCCCGGTGCTGCGATTGGCGATGCTGGGTGACTCGTTGGCGGCCGGCCTCGGCGTAGATCAGGCCGAGCAGCTTCCCGGCGTAGTGCTGGCCCGTGGGCTAGCCGACGACTCTGGTCGACCGGTCCAGCTGGACACCCTGGCGATCTGCGGCTGCACCAGCCGTCGGCTCGCCGGGCAGGTCGACGCCGCCCTGATCAACCCGCCGCACGCAGCCCTGGTCATGATCGGGGCCAACGACGTGACCCGGCGGATTCCGCCATGGGAATCGGCCCGGCGGCTCGGCGAGGCGGTATCGAGATTGCGAGCCGCTGGTACCACGGTGATCGTCGGGACGTGCCCGGATCTCGGTACCATCCGGCAGATTCCGCAGCCGTTGCGAGCCATTGCCCACACGTCCAGTTGGGCGCTGGCCCGCCTGCAGCACGACGCGATATGTGCGGCCGGCGGCCTACCGGTCTCACTGGCCCAACTGCTAGCGCGGGACTTCCGCAGCAAGCCCGATATTCTGTTCGGCCGGGACCACTTCCATCCCTCGACCGCCGGCTATGAAACCGCCTGCTCGATGTTGCTGCCCACGCTGTGCTCGGCGATGGACGATCGCGACGTTGACGACTGGGCTGCTAGTCGTTTTGGAAGTAGGACAGCAGCCGCAGGATCTCCAGGTACAACCAGACCAGGGTCACCGTGAGTCCGAAGGCGATGTACCACGCGGTCTTCTCCGGCGCGCCGGCCCGGATCGCCTGGTCGGCAGCGTCGAAATCGAGCAGCAGACTAAATGCCGCAATACCGATGACGACGAGACTGAACAGGATCGCCAGTGGACCACCGCTGCGGAGGCCGAGCCCGCCGGGGATGAAGAAGTTCGCGATGAGATTGACGATCATCAGGCCGACGGCACCGATCAGGGCACCCATCACCCACTTGGTGAACCGCGGGGTCACCTTCACCGCGCCGGTCTTGTAGACCACCAGCATTCCGGCGAACACGAACACCGTGCCGGTGATCGCCTCCAGCACGATGGAGCCGCTGCCCGGCGAGCGCAGCTCGACCGCCCTACCGATGACGCCGCTGATGCCACCGAGGAAGACACCCTCGACAGCGGCGTAAGCCAGGATCAGCGGCGGGCTGACCAGCTTCTTGAAGATGACGACCATCGCGAGCACAAAGCCGACGAGCGCGGCCGGAAGGGCCAGGCCCCACAGTCCGCTCAGATAGGTGGCCACCCCGGTGGCGACCAGCACCGCCAGAGTGATGCCCGTCTTGGTGACCACATCATCAACGGTCATCGGCCGGCTCGTGGTCGGCGGGGCACCGCCATAGCGTGGTTCAGCGCCCGGGAACCTTGTGGGGGCCGAGTTGAAACCCGCATATCCGCCGCTCCCAACGGGAAGGCTGCGGAATGCGGGATTGCTGGTGGTGCGCACCGTGTTCCTCCAGGTCGACGTTGCAGGCCGTCACCCGGGTTCAACGCGCCCCCGACAAGTCAGGTTCCCGCCCGATGAAACGCAGATTTCACCGCCGCGGTGGTGACGCCCCAGCAGGCGAGCAGGAGTCGTTCGCGTTACTGTGCGCGCAGGCTGGCGCCCGAGCCTGGAACGGCATGGAGGTGGGTGGGGATGGACTGGTGGGGCTGGGTGATCCTGGCGCTGGTGATTATCGCGGTACTGGTCGTGCTCGCGGTCGTGGTCCAACGCAGGCGGCGGCGCGGCGGCGTGATCGGACTCAGCGAACCCCGTCGGGGTGACTCTCGGTGACTACTCCGACTCCGATGTTGCTGTTACGGGCCAGTGAGGTGACCGGCCGTCCGGTGGTCACCCTCAGCGGCGAGCTAGTGGCCGAGATCAAGGACGTCGTCTTCGAACGTTCCGGCGGCCGTATCGCCGGTTTCACCCTGCGCAATCCAGGATTGTTCAGCCGGTCTCGCAAGGATTCGCTGCCTTGGGCCGGGGTGCACGGGATCGGTCGGGATGCCGTGATGGTGGCCGACGAGACGGTGTTGATTGCAGCGAACGAGCTTGCCTCTCGCAAGCAGAGCCGGGACGCGGACGTGCTGCAGGATCGGGTGCTCACCGACAACGGGCGCGATCTCGGGCGGGTGGTGGACGTCGTGCTGCACAGCGGGACGAGCCTGGACGTGGTGGGCTACGAGGTCGAGGCGAGCGAGGCACTCGGCACGGCGGGCCGTCACGTGTTCATCCCGCTGCCTGACACGGTGGCCGTCTCCGGCGAGAACCTGATCGTGCCCGCTGCGGCTACCGAGTTCGTCTCTGAGGATCTGGCCGGATTCGGCGCGGCCGTCGGCGCCTTCCGGGCCCGGTTACGAGAGGGAGCCAGCTGATGCTGTTCAGCCAGGCGCGTAAACGCGATGTGGTGAATACCGCGACCGCGACCCGGGTGGCCAGGGTCGACGGCTTCGTCGTGCTGCCCGGACCGGCCAGGGTGGCCCTGTTGCGCTTGGGCAAGGTCAGCGGCGCCGGCACCCTGCTCGCCTGGGAAGACGTCCGCGGCTTCGGGCCCGACGCGGTGACAGTCGCCACCGATGCGGTGATCCGACCGCCCCGCGACGGCTTGGAACAACGGGCCGAGGACAACGACCTGGAAATTTTGGGCAAGCGTGTGCTCACCGAACGAGGTATGGAGCTCGGCTCGATCACTGACGTGGACTTCGATCCAGAGACCGGTGCGGTCACCACGCTGATCACCAAGACCGAAACCCTTGCCGGGCAGCGGATGATCGGTCTAGGCGGCTACGCGGTCGTTGTCTCGGATTAGGGCATCTTCACCTGGGGCCACAACGGTGCGCGGGCGGCCGCCCACCCCCCACGCGGCCGCCCGCCCATCGTCGCCCATTTGGGCTAAGTAAGCATCGCAGCACAGCGGCTGCCGCACAAGCGGATTCGATACGGGTAACTGCTATTGCGGTGCATCGAGTTGCAGGTTGATCCAGATTGTCTTGCCCTCCGAGTGCTGGTGCACTCCCCAGCTCTGGGACAACGCTGCTACCAGATGCAGGCCTCGGCCGCGGAACGCACCGACGTCTATCGGCCGTGGTCGCGGGATGATTGTCCGACTGTAATCTCGGACCGAGACGCGCAACGCGGATCCAGTGCCGGTAAGGGTGAGCCGGGTGGAGCTGTGGGCATGCTCGACAGCATTGGTCACCAGCTCACTCGATAGTAGTTCGGCGATTTCCCGGATCGCCGGATCCACCGCCCAGATCTCGCAGGATTCGCGCACGAAC
>JAICSB010000640.1 GCA_025937115.1 Pseudonocardiaceae bacterium
CATCGATGATCAGTATCGAGGCCATGTTCGGCAGGATGTGCCGGGCGATGATCCGCCATGGCGGCACACCTGTGAAGCGGGCCGCCAGCACGAACTCCCGCTCGCGCAGCGACAGCGTCAGACCCCGCACGATCCGTGCAGTGATCATCCAGGAGAACGCGGCTAGTAGAACGACCAGGATCAGCCACGTTTTACCGCGGAAAGCGGGCGACAGGATCGCGATGATTAAAAATGAGGGGATCACCAGCAGCAGGTCGACCACCCACATCAGCGCCCGGTCCATCCATCCGCCGAAGTATCCGGCGGTGGTTCCGACCACCGCCGCGATCGTGGTGGAGATGATCCCGACCAGCAGCCCGATTGTCAGAGATTTCTGCAGCCCGCGCAGGGTCTGGGCGAACACGTCCTCGCCGATCTGGGTGGTGCCGAACCAGTGCTGTGCTGACGGGGGCGACAAGTAGGCGGTGGGATCCTGTTCGGCGTAACCCCATGGGGTCACCAGCGGACCGAGGAATGCCAGGGCGTAGAGCGCGACGATGCAGACCAGGCCGATCACCGACAGCCGGTGGCGCAGGAAACGACGCAACACCAACCGGCCCCGGCCAGAACGTCCCTCGATCAGCGGCTGCGCCGGGGAACCGGGCGATGCCGCGGTGCTGTGCGGATCAGTGATCGACGCAGACACTGACCACCTCCTGTCTTGGAGTCTGATTCGTCAAAGCCTTATCCGGGGATCGAGGGCGGCGTAGAGCACGTCGGACAGCCAGCCGGAGAACAGCACCAGGACTGCGACGAACAGCGTCACCGTCGCGACGATGTTGGTGTCATTCTGTTGCACGCCGTAAACGAACCAGTCGCCCATGCCGTACCAGCCGAAGATCCGCTCGGTGAACACCCCGCCGGTGATCAGCAGGCCGAACCCGAAGGCGAACAGCGTGGCCATCGGGATCAGCGCGGTACGCAGCCCGTGTTTGAACAGGGCCCGGCGCCGGCTCAGCCCCTTGGCCTGGGCGGTACGCAGGAAGTCGCTGCCCAGCACGTCGAGCATGGCGCTGCGCTGGTAGCGGCTGTAGAGCGCGATCTGACCGAGCGCGATAGCCAGCGTCGGCAACACCAAATGCGACAGCCGGTCGGCCAGCGCGGCCCACCAACCACCCTGGAAGCCGGGAGAGAACTCGCCGGTGTAGTACAGCACCGTGCTTCCAGCGGCCTCGTTGAGCCGCAACCCGCCGAACTTCAGCAGCGTGCCGATCAGGAAGACCGGGGTGGAAAGCACCAGGAAGGAGAACAGCGTCGCCGCATAGTCGCTGGCCTTGTACTGCCGGATGGCGCTGGCCACCCCGACCAGCACGCCGACGGCGATGCCCAGCACTGTGCCCAGCGCGAACAACCGCAGGCTCACGCCGGCGCGTGCGCCGAGCTCGTCGGTGATGGGCTGACCGGTGATCGTCGAACCGAAGTCGCCGTGCACGACGCCGCCCATCCAGGCCACGAAGCGGACTGGGATGGGTTCGTCGAGACGCAGCTCAGCGCGCTTGGCTGCGATCACCGATGCGGGCGGCGCCGGGTTGCGGCCCTGCAGCTGACCCAGCGGGGAGAACGTCAGTGACCCCAGCGCGAACGCCAGGAACGTCGCGGCCAAGCACAGCAGGACATAGTTGGCGAGACGACGCGCCAAAAAACCGGTCATCGGGTCACTCCTTCGGGTCCGCGAACCGTACACGGCGACTTGTGAAGAAGGCTTATCCGATGACGCAGCGGCGCAGCCGGTGGGCGTACTGTCACCAGCCCATGGGGTCCATGAGGCGATCAAAGATGCGGCGCGCGGTCGCGCTCGTCGCAGGCGCCACGGTGGCGCTGGCGGCCTGCGGCGGCGGTGGTGGTGCAACGGGGCGTGGCGGCCAGCGCCAGACCGGGTCCGCCTTCGCGGCGTGCGAGGCGAACCCGAACACCTGCAACTCCGCGGTGCCCGGTCAGCTGCGGCAAGGTGGCCAGCTCACCTACGTGATCGAAAAGAACATCGCGAACTGGAACCTGCTGTCCAACGAGGGCAACGTGTTCGACAACAACGAAGTCCTCAAGGCCGTGTTGCCCTACACCTTCGTCACCCAGCCGGACCTCACCGTGACGATGAACAACGATCTGCTCGACTCGGCGAAGGTGACCAACTCCAGCCCGGAGACGATCGTCTACAAGATCAGACCGACCGCGGTGTGGTCGGACGGGACGCCGATCACCGCGGACGA
>JAICSB010000464.1 GCA_025937115.1 Pseudonocardiaceae bacterium
ACCCGGTCACCGCCCCGGTCGGCACAGTGAACGTCAGACCCTCCAGGACGCGACGGCCACCAAGGACCACCACGAGATCACGCACCTCGACCGCATGGGTCATAGCCGTTCACCCCCGCTCCACGAGTTCAACCCTGCGGCGACCGCCCGGACAGCCACAAGCAACATCAGCTCTGGCACCGCGGTTTTCCCGACATTATGACTTCACCATCGTCGGATGAGCTCGCCGTGCGGCACAACGTGCCGAAAGTCCCCCCGAACACCGCCCTCGGCCCCGATCCCCGCACGCGAGAATCCGGCATTGTCGGTCCTGGTAACCCGAGGACACGTTCGGCGGACGGATCTCGGGCCACCTGACCCGTGAGGACTACACGATCACCATGCTGCCGATCCTGCGGAAGATCAGGGACAGCGGCCGACCCCTGCGTGTCCTGGTGGTGCTGGACCACTTCTGGGAGGAGCCGGGTGCGATGTTGGAGGCGCTGAAGGCCGACATCGAGTTCGGGGTCTTCCGACGCCCAGCATGGGAGCGCTTCGCGATCGTGACCGACCTCGCGTGGGTGGACAAGCTCGTACGCCTGATGTCCTGGCTCATCCCCGGTGAGATGCGGGTGTTCCCCACCGCCGAGCTGAACACGGCCAAAGAATGGGTCGCCGGCTCGGCCCGCCGCCATTGCAGGAGCTCCGTACCGATACCGCAAGCTAGCGGACGCCTTCCCACTGGGCCCGTTCCCAGGAGCGGGGATAGGCCACAACCTGTGAGGTTGTGTTGAAGCGCATCGTGGCCCTGCGGCTCAGCTCGTATTTCGGCCAACCCGGGTCACCGTTGGTGGCGAAGGAGACCCAGGCGGCATGCACATGGTGTCGGCGAGCTGCTGCGGCGGCTCTGCCCCCAGCAGCGGCCCGAGCAACGGGAGATCTCTGTTCAGGGTGTCGAAGACGAAGGCGATCTCGAGCGCGTGGACGGCGCCAAGGCGTCCGTTGAACTCCGGTGAGGGCCAGGCGAACTCGTACATGTAAGTGCCCGAAATGGCGTTCTGGTGAGCGTCGGCCAGGCGGATGGCCGGGATACGGACCCACCAGTCGGTCTGCACCGCCGCGAGCAGGTCCCCGGGACCTGCGTCGGGATACGCGGCTCGATATGCGGCGAGCGCCGTCTCGACCGGAAGCCCGTAGACAGCCAGAGCCTGATACCCGTAGACGCCGACGGGCCCGGTCAAGATCTGATCGGTGATCTGATCGATCGCACCGCTGACGACCAAAAACAGCTTCCAGTCGTCAGTGTTGGTCCCGACGATGATGTCCACTTGCGCGCTGGCGCCGGCCGCGATCCGATCGATCGGGGGACCGGGAATGACCTTCCCATCGATCACCGGCTGCCACGGCAGCACGCTGGTCACCACCTCCTGGCCCCAGCGCTCCGGGTCCGGATGTGCGAGTAGCTCCGCCTTCAACTCCACCTGCGCCCTGAGTAGTCGCTCGACGGAGACCGCGGCGATCGCCTCTCGCGTCGGTGGAGCACCCAGCTTCTCGGCGAGGTACCGTCCGATCCGCCGCGCGATTCCGGCCGAGATCACCTGGTGAGCTGCTCCGCTCTGCGCGATCGCTCGCCGGAACAGCCCCTCGGCGCGGGGCATGGAGAGCAGGGTGCCGACGCTCATCGCGCCAGCCGACTCACCGAAGATGGTGACGTTGGCGGGATCACCGCCGAAGGCGGCGATGTTCTCCCGCACCCACTCCAGGGCCGCGACCTGGTCGAGCAGGCCGAGGTTGGCGTGCCCGTCGTCCAGATACAGGAAACCCTCCGCCCCAAGACGCCAGTTGATGACCACGCAGACTATGCCGTCGCGGGCGAAGTGACTGCCGTTGTACGACGCCTGCGACCCGATCTCGAACATTCCACCCTGAATCCACACCATGACCGGCAACCCAGCAGCCCCTGGGTCGGGCGTCCAGACATTGAGATTCAGGCAGTCCTCACCGGTCACCGCGCATTCCATGGCAGGCCCCACGGTCTCCGGGGGAGACACCTGAGGAGGCTCGGGGCCGAAGCTAGTCGCGTCCCGCACGCCGCCCCAAGGTTCGACCGGCCGTGGAGGACGGAGCCGATTCGCGCCGAACGGTGTCGCCGCGTAGGGAACTCCCAGGAACGCGTACACACCGTCACCAACGCTGCCGCGGAGCTTGCCCTGCAAGGTCTTGACGAGTGCACCCATACCCACCACGTTGGCACCCCCGAGAAGCTCACCGCAGAGGCAAAGGTCCCGGCGTTTCGCTTGCTGGGCAGCTTGGCCGCGGTTACTGGCGCTGATTCACCCAGGATTCTCCTCCGCGGTGTCCGCGGGGCCTATCGGCGCTTACTGGAGGTCGAAGGTCTCTTCAAAGGAGAGGATGCGGCGCGCACGCTGGGATGTGGTTTAGCTGCCCCGTTGCGGGTTGGCCTATCAGGAAAGGGTGATTGTGATGATGTGGGGATACGGCTGGGGATGGGGTTATTGGCTCGGCATGGGCGTGATGATGGTCCTGTTCTGGGGACTGGTCATCGCTGGCATCGTCGCACTCGTCCGCTACGTCGGCGGCCCTCGGGACACCCGTCGATTGACGTCTGCGAGCGGGCAAGATCGCCCGGAGCAGGTGCTGGCCGAGCGGTTCGCCCGCGGGGAGATCGACGAGGACGAGTACAAGCGGCGGAGTGGGCTGCTGCGGGATAGCCGGTAAGGCGATGCACCGCCACGACTTGCTGCTGTTTACAGTTGCGGTTGCAAATCGCCGTGGTGTTGGGCGTCGTCTCCACGGGTGTAGTACCGGCATTGCCCGCAGGTGCGCCGTAGCCAGGCGAGGTCTACCCGCTGACCCATCTCGAACGCGGCAGGGTCATCGGTCACCCACCGCCGGCCCTGGCGTCCCCACTGTGCGGGCCTAGCGCAACCTCGACCGATTCCGCCACCGGGGCTTACGGTCACTGTCATGACGGTGGATCTCCCCATGGCCGGTCCGTTCATCTCTGTGCGGGAGACGCACATCGGGGTGGTGTTGCTGATCGGGGAGTTGGCCTACAAGCTCAAAAAGCCGGTCCGCACCCCGTTCCTGGATTTCAGCACCCGGCAGCGGCGGCTGGAGGCCTGTCGGCGGGAGGTGGAACTCAACCGGCGGCTGGCCCCGGATGTCTACCTCGGCGTGGCCGAGGTCACCGGCGTCGATGGCCAACCCTGCGAGCACCTGGTGGTGATGCGCCGGATGCCCGACGATCGGCGATTGGCCACCCTGCTGGCCATCGGGGCACCGGTGGCCGATCCGGTGCGGCGGCTGGCCAAGATGGTGGCCACCTTCCACGCCGGT
>JAICSB010000689.1 GCA_025937115.1 Pseudonocardiaceae bacterium
AACCTCTGGGACCACATCAGGAAGCTGCGCTCGGACCTGGGGACCACGGTGTTCCTGACGACGCACTACCTGGAGGAAGCGGACGCCCTCTGCGACCGGGTGATCATCATCGACAACGGCGTGACGGTCGCCGCGGGCACGCCGGATGAGCTGAAGCGCCACATCTCCGGCGACGTGGTGACGCTGCGCGTCAGCGGGCCGGCGGCCGACGCGCGAAAGCTGCTCGAGGCCCAGCCCATCGTCCGCGACGTCACCTTGTCCGACGATGAGCTGCGCCTCACCGTGGAGCACGGCGAGGAGGCGCTCCCGGCCCTGCTGCGCGCGCTGGACGGGGCTGGGATAACGATCAGCTCGATCAGCTTGTCCCGCCCGACTCTGGACGACGTGTTCCTCACCCTGACCGGCCGCTCGCTGCGTGACGATTCCTCCGATACCGAAAATGACAGTGCCGGCCAGCACACGGCCGGCCAGCACACGGCCGGCCAGCACACGGCCGGCGAAGACCCGGGCGATAACCCCGAGCTGGCCACCGCCGCGACCGCGGCAGGCGAGGAGCAGGCCCGATGACCTTCTTCAGCGACACCGCCCTGATCTTCCGGCGGCACTTCCGGCTGCTGATGCGCGAGCCTGCCTACATCGCCTTCGCCCTCATGCAGCCGCTGCTGTTCCTGATCCTGTTCGGGCCGCTGCTGACCAAGCTGCCCGCCGCCACGTTCGGCGGGAGCACCACCGGTGACGCCTGGCGGTTTTTCGTGCCCGGGCTGCTGATCCAGCTCGCCCTGTTCGGCTCGACGTTCGTCGGGTTCGCGATCATCTCTGACTGGCGGGCCGGGGTGATCGAGCGGTTCCGCGTCACCCCGGTGAGCCGGCTCGCCATCATGTCAGGGCGGGTGCTTCGCGATGTCGTCACGCTCGTTATCCAAGGCGTCCTGCTGGTGCTCGTCGGCCTGGCGTTCGGCCTGCGGGCGCCGCTGCCCGCCGTCCTCATCAGCCTCGGCTTCATCGCGGTAGTCGCGGTCGGCCTGGCGTCGGTGTCCTACGCGGTCGCGCTGCTGCTCAAGAGCGAGGACGCGTTCGCGCCGCTGGTCAACACCGTCGTGGTCCCGCTCGTGCTGCTGTCCGGGATCATGCTGCCGATGACGCTGGGCCCCGGCTGGCTGCAAGGCGTCGCGCGGGTCAGCCCGTTCCGCTACATCATCGACGCCACGCGCTCGGCATTCGCCGGCCACTACTGGAACACCATCATGCTGGAGGGCATCCTCGTCGCCCTCGGCCTAGCCGCAGTCTCCCTGTACCTAGGCTCCCGCGTCTTCCTAAGGGAAAACGCCTTATCTTCTGGGGGATGCACACCAATCCCCCAGGCCCCCCTAATGGCCCTCTCACGGGGCTGGGTCTGCACCTCGTCATCCGCGCGAAGCTCCGCCGCGCGGATGACCGCACCGTGCCCTGTGTGCGCTCAGCGCACGGTGGGGGGCCCGGGGGTCTTCCCTACAAATTTTCCGGGAAATGGCAGGCGGACAGGTGATCGTCGCCGTCCGAGCCGGACGCGGCGACGAGCGGGGGCTCCGCCGTCTTGCAGATGTCCTGCGCCTTCCAGCAGCGGGTGTGGAAGCGGCAACCCGGCGGCGGGTTCAGCGGGCTGGGCACGTCGCCGATGAGCCGGATCCGGTCCCGGCGCACCCTCGGCGCGGCCAGCGAGCCGGGCCTGCTCGCCCCGTCGGCCATCACCGACACCCGCGCGGCCGGCTCGGGGACCGGGACGGCCGACAGCAACGCGACCGTGTACGGGTGGCGCGGACGGGCGTACAGCTCATCGCGGTCGCCGACCTCGACGATCTTGCCCAGGTACATCACCGCGACCCGGGTGCTGATGTGCCGGACCACCGCCAGGTCATGAGCGATGATCACGTAGCTAAGCCCGAGCTGGTCTTGCAGGTCATCGAGCAGGTTAATGACCTGCGCCTGGATGGACACGTCGAGGGCGGAGACCGGCTCGTCGGCGATGATCAGCCTGGGCTTG
>JAICSB010000044.1 GCA_025937115.1 Pseudonocardiaceae bacterium
AACTATGCCGAACACGCGCTGGCTCCCGGTCCCGGCAAGACTCACGACGATCCGGCCGTGATCTTCCACCGCGAGGACGGTGTTCGAGACGAGCTGAGCTTCGGATTGCTGCGCCAGCGGGTGGCCGCGGCGCGCTCGGCGCTGGCGTCACTGGGCGTCCACCGGGGGGACCGGGTGGTCGCGCTGGTGCCGAACTCGCCGGACACGCTGGTGGCGTTGCTCGCCACCGCCAGCCTCGGCGCGATCTGGTCATCGTGCTCGCCGGACTTCGGAACCCGGGCGGTCACCGACCGGTTCACCCAGCTCGTACCCACCGTTCTGATCGCCGTCGATGGGTACCTCTACGGCGGCAAGCGTTTCGACGTCCGGCCCACCGTGGACGCGCTGCGCGCCGAGTTGCCATCGCTGCGCGCCACGGTGCTGGTGCCCTACTTGGACTCCCAGGCGACGCTGGATGCCACCGTGCGCTGGGACGATCTGCTCGCGGAACACTGCGATGCTGAGCTGGCATTCGAGCCGGTGGACTTCGACCATCCGCTGTGGGTGCTGTACTCCTCGGGCACCACCGGGCTACCCAAGGGCATCGTGCACGGCCACGGCGGGATCGTCCTGGAGCATCTCAAGGTGCTGGCGCTGCAAGCCGATCTCGGGCCGGGCCAGCGGTTCTTCTGGTTCACCACCACCGGCTGGATGATGTGGAACTACCTGATCAGCGGGCTGCTGGTAGGCGCGACCATCGTGCTCTACGACGGCAGCCCAGCCCACCCCGACATCGGTTCACTGTGGCGGCTGGCCGCCGACGAACGGGTGAGCTATTTCGGGACGTCCGCGCCGTTCATCCAGTCCTGCCGCAAAGCCGGCCTGCGGCCTGGCTCCGAGCTGGATCTCAGCGCATTGCGAGCGGTGGGCTCGACCGGTGCCCCGCTGCCCGCGGAGGGTTTCCACTGGATCGCCTCGGAAATCGGTTCGGGCGTGCAAGTCTGTTCGGTGTCCGGGGGCACTGATCTGTGCACGGCCTTCCTGTGTGCCGCACCGGACGTGCCGGTGTGGGAGGGCGAGATCTCCTGCCGCGCGCTGGGGGCCGCGGTGGTGGCCCTCGACGAGGCCGGCCGGGAGCTGATCGACGAGGTGGGCGAACTGGTGATCACCAAGCCGATGCCATCGATGCCGGTGTCGTTCTGGAACGATCCGGACGGCAGCCGGCTGCGCGAGGCGTACTTCGACGTCTATCCCGATCTGTGGCGCCACGGTGACTGGATCAAGATCACCCCGCGGGGCTCGTCGGTGATCTACGGCCGGTCCGACGCCACGCTTAACCGCGGCGGTGTGCGGATGGGCACCGCGGAGTTCTACACGGTGGTCGAGGGCGCTGACGAAGTGCTCGACTCACTGGTCATCGACACCTCAGGCGCGGGCGCTGACCAGGGCGAGCTGCTGTGCTTCCTGGTGCTGGCCGCCGGGGTGTCGCTGGCCGACGTCGAGCCGCGGCTGCGTGCGGCGCTGCGAACTGGCCTGTCGCCCCGGCACGTGCCCAACCGGTTCATCGTGATCGACGAGGTGCCCCGGACGCTCAACGGCAAGAAATGCGAGGTGCCGGTGAAGAAGATCCTCGCCGGCATGGATCCGGCGCGTGCGCTGAGCTCCGGCGCGTTGCGCAACCCGGATTCACTGCGCCCATTTACGGCGCTGCGTGCCCCGTGAGGTCGGCGATGGCACCGCGCTGCAAGCTGCCTTTTCACTGGTGATCCACGGTTGATCGTCGTTTGTGTGTCACCCGCGACATCTCGTGTCGTCGGCGACACACAAACGACGATCATGGAGTGCCGGTGAACTACCGCAGGCGAGCTGGCCACCCGAGCGGGTACCGTGACGTCGCCGGGCAACCGGAGCGCCGCACAGCGCGTCTACGAAGTCGGACCTGACATCCACTCCAGGAGCTTGGCCTCCCCATGACTGATGACGGTGACGCGCTACACCTGACCGGCGGCATCCCGCTCGGCGGCACGGTCAAGATCCGTGGCTCCAAGAACGCGGTTCCCAAGCTGATGGTCGCGGCGCTGCTGACCGAGGAACCGGTGCTGATCCACAACATCTCGCAGATCGTCGACACCTGGCTGGTCAGCGACCTGCTCGAGATGCTGGGATGCAGTACCGCACAGCCGGCGGACGGTCAGCTACAGATCGAGGCGCGCGGCGTCCACACCGCCGGGACGCGCGATCTAGAGTACTTCCATGTGCGCAGCCGGATCCCGGTGCTCACCTGCGCACCGCTGCTGCACCGGACCGGTCACGCGGAGCTGTGGAAGCCCGGTGGTTGCAGCATCGGCGAGCGTCCGGTCGATCTGCACCTGGAGGTCCTTCGCGCGTTCGGGGCGGTCAGCCAGCGCACCGACACGGGCTTCAAGCTGACGGCTGAGGTGGGCGGTCTGCGCGGCGCCGTCGTCGAGTTGAAGTACCCGAGCGTGGGCGCGACCGAACAGTTCCTGCTCGGCGCGGTCGTCGCCGCGGGTGACTCGGAGCTGCACAACGCCGCGACCGAGCCGGAGATCATCGACCTGATCTGCATGCTCCAGCGGATGGGCGCACTGATCACCGTCCAGCCCGGCCGCGTGCTGCAGGTCACCGGCGTCTCCCGGCTACGGGGCGTCTCGCACACCGCCATCCCGGACCGGCTCGAAGCGGCGTCGTGGGCGAGCCTCGCGTTGGCGACCGACGGGCAGATCACGGTGCACGGCGTCCGGCAAGCCGATCTTGGGACGTATCTCAACGTCTACCGGCGCGCGGGCGGCGAGTTCGACTTCTCCAGCGACGGCAACGAGGTGACGTTCCGGCGGGAGAAGGCCATGCCCCGCCCGCTGGTCATCGAGACCGACGTGCACCCGGGCTTCATGACCGACTGGCAGTCCCCCATGGTCACCGCACTGACCCAGGCCGACGGTGTGACGGTGGTGCACGAGACGGTGCACGAAAACCGGCTGGCGTACATGAAGGCACTCCAGGCGCTGGGCGCGCAGATGCAGGTCTTCACCGAGTGCCTTGGACGGACCCCGTGCCGTTTCGGAGCGCGCAATCACCAACACTCCGCCGTCGTAGTCGGCCCGACCAAGCTGCAAGGCACGATAGTGCACGTCCCCGACCTGCGCGCGGGTTTCTCCTACGTCCTGGCCGCACTCGCAGCGCAGGGCGACTCAACGGTGACCGGAGTCTCGCTGCTGGACCGTGGCTACGAGAGCTTCCGCGACAAGCTGATCGGTGTCGGAGCGAAACTCCGCTAACCGTCGCAGAGAGAGGCTCGGCGTCTCCGCGGGCGGCCTCGACGAGGACCCTGTCGTAACGGAGGAGCGCGACGTCGAATGGGCGCTTGGCCGGGCGGATCACCCCAGCTGCCACCAATTGATCATAGCGGTCGTCGACTGCGGGCACGATCCGCGCCACGACCTTGCCTCGGTCGGTGACCTCGACCGTCGTGCCTGCGCGGACCAGCGCCATCACCTTTGCCGTGCGTTGAGAGAGCTCGCGCATTCCCACGGTCGGCTGAACATGTTCTCGAGCGGCAGCTGCGGCCACGCTGTACATGTTACTACATGTACAGCGAGTCTTCGGACATCACTGCGAGCCACTCGCCTTGCGAAGATCGGAAAGGATGACGTCCAGGATCTGCTCCTCGTGCAGCGAAACCCGATGATCATCATAGGCGCCGCGCAGCTGCGCGATCGCCAGATCGGTACCGGCTGGCACGTCACCAGGCAGCGGTAACCCGTGTGCTGTGGCGTAGACCTGTGCGTCAAAGCGCCAGAGCCGGGCGTTCGGCGCAACCGACAGGGTCTGGTCGACCACGGTGAATCCGGCAGTGTCGATGTCTGCCCGTGCCATGATCGAGCAACCTGCGTTCGCCAGCCCGCCGATCAGATCCAGCGCCGCCCCGCGGGCGATTCCATCGGTGCACACCAGTGGCGGACATCGTGGTCCGAGGGCATCCGCGGCGACTTCGGCGATCGTCGGGTTCTCGCATACGAACACTGCGGTGCCCTGGGGCGCGCTCCAGTCACCGCTCAGCGACCACAGCGTCAGCCACACGGGCTCGCCAGCCGAGACAGCACACAGCCTGACCGCGGGCGAGGTACCGGACAGCGGCAGGTTGACGGTCAGCACCCGGGAGGACACGGTGTCGCATCGAACTCCGACTGCCGCCCACGCGTCGCGCCAGGTCAGTCCCGCGCGTTGTGGTCGGTCCAATTCGTGTGCGACAGCAGCCAGACGGGCGACCGCCCGACCGAGCGGCTCGCTGGCATCCAACGCATGCGAGTCGTGTAGTGCGTTGGCCGCCAGCTGGGCGAGGCGGATTGGCTTTCCGTTGGGCGGCAGGCACGCCCACACGGTGGCCACCCGGCTGGTCATGTCGAGGAGACCACCATCACCGGATCGCGGCAGACTCGGATCCGCCAGCCATCCATCCACATCGGACTGATCAATCCCGCGCGCGATGAGCAGCTCTGCTGCCTGCGCCCGTTCTGCCGCCGCCTGCGCTGCGGCACGCTCCCGCAGCGCCCGGTACTCCTCGATCGGCCCGCCAGTCGCCACCTCGCTCAGCTGGCGTACCGACAGGCTGTGCTCGGCGAGCCGAGCCGCCACGTCCTGCAACCGGACCGGCCGACCGGAGATCTCCCACCGAGCGCCGAGAAGCAACCCGATCTCGCGACGTTGATCCGCGCTGAGCGGCAGCGCGGACAACGTGCCGGTCTCGGTGTGCTGTCCGCGCTGCGCCCGCACCCGAACCGCGTGGAGCAGGGCCAACGGCCCTGACATGCGTACCCACTGTCCCAGGCCCTCGGCGAGCAGGTTCATCAGTCGGACTCCACGACGGCGAAGAGCCCGTCCGTTTCCAGCGCATCCTGGATGCCTGCGGCGGCGGCCGTGGTGGGCAGGCTCAGCTCGGTCCACTCACCGCCGCACCACAGGAAAGGCATGGCATCGACACCTGGCAGGTGCTCCTGACGGGCCAGGTCATACACCGCCACCGCGGGCACTGTCGGGTACTTGCACCACTCGTCGTGCGCGGTCAGCATCACGTCGAGATCGAAATCCACGGTCAGGCCCATGAACGATGCTTTGATGCCGGCGTCCACCCCGGTCATCGCCTCGTCCAGCCACACCCAGCGCGGCGCGGTGTCGCTTGCCGCGTTGTAGGCGACCACTGCGGCGGCGAACAGCGGCTGGGACAGTAGCACGACCTTCTCGCCGCCGGACTTCGCGCCATGCTTGGCTGCGTCGAACGGGGCCCATGTGCTGGTCGAGCCGGGACGGTACTGCAATGAGATCCGCAGCCAGCCGCGATAGTCCAAAGCAGACGAGAGCTGTTCCTTCCAGTCCGCAGCGCCGTCCGCGGACGCGTCCGCCCGGGCCGTGTCGATCTTGCGAGCGAGGAAGGAACGCACCATGTCCTGGCGTTGCGCACCGAGCTGCTGGTAGCCCTGGCTCAACGCGGTGACCACGGCCCCGGCGTCGGGCTCGGTCGGGTCGGCTTCCCACCGCAGCCGTACCGCGTGGCCGTGCCGGGTGGGATGCGCGGCCAGCTGCTTGTTGATGTCACTGAAGGTCCGCTCGGTGTAGTCCAGACGGTCCTTGAGATGCTCGATGAACGTGGAGCCGAGCAGGGTGGTCAGCACCCGCTGCTGTTCAGTGTCGAAGGTGGCTTCCTGCTCGCGCACGCGCGCCGCAAGCGCGTCGGACGCCTCGTGTGGCGCCTGCCAGCCGGTCCCACTGTCCGCGAGGATGACCACCTTCTGGATAGTTCCCACATCGAGGTCCTCGACCCGAGCGTCCCGGTTTGGCAGCAGGTTGTGCCGGAGTTCCTCGAGCTGGGCATAGCACCGCCGCCAGCTGCGGTCCTCCGACACGGTGTCCGCGGTCACTGTGATCTCGCGCCGCGCGGTGCGGGTTGTCTCCCGCGCGGTTTCCACGCCTCGACGTTCCGGCTCGGTCAGGCCGAGCGGCTGCGCCAGGCCGGCATCGAAGATCTCCCACCACGCCTCCAGGGCGGCGTCGCGCGCCTGTTCAGCGGCCAGCCGGCGCTCCTCGTGGGTACCAAGGGTTGCCTCGGCCGTGCCCGCCTTGACCTTCGCACTGCTGAGCGCATCGGCAAGCCGCTCGATTTCGCGAGCACGTTTCGCGATCGTCTCGTCGAGCTCGTCCCTGCGGCGCAGCTGCCGCTGATGGTCTGCCCCCAGCGCCTCCTCGGCGGTGCGCAGCCTGACCTCGGCCTTGCGCACCTGCTCGGCCAGCTCACACACCTCCCCCTCGGCGCGGCTCAGTGATTCTTGCTGGCCGGCCAGGGTCTGCTCGGCCGTGGCGAGTGCGGCTTGCCGCGCGCTCAGCAGCTCGAGCGCGGATTCCAGCGAACTGAGCGCGAGCCGGTAGGTGTGCAGCGCGGTGGCCAGCTCATCCAGTCCGTGTAGCGGAAACGCATACCGCCCGGCGTAGTCCCCGTATGCCGCCCACGCCGCGTCTCGCGCGCTCTCGTTCTGCTGATGCGCCGCCTGCGCGGACACCAGTCGCTGCCGACATGCCAGCAGTCGGGTCTGGCGCTCGCGCCACGTGGTCACCGCGTCGGTCACCGGACGTTCCGGCGGCACGCGCCGCGCCTCGGAGTCCAGGGTGGCCAGGTCCTCGGTGATCTGGTCAATCGTCAGATCCAGGGCCTCGATCAGCGACTCCAGCTCCGCCAGCCGGGTCTCCAGTCGGGTGATCTCCCGTTGCCTGGCGGCTTCCCGTGCTGTCGCGCCGAGGTAGGATGCCGGCTGGACGGCACCGGCGCGCCCGGTCAGCGGACCCACCCGCCAGCTACCGTCGGCTGCCAGCCAGGCAGTGCCCCGCTCGCCAGCCGGACGGGAGTGGTGCCATCCGATGCCGCTCAGCACCGAGTGGATCACTGGTTCGGGCACGCCACCGGCTGACGTGGGTGCCAGCACCCTCAACAAGGTGCCGGCGACCCTGGCGTCGCCTGGAAGGCACAGCTGGATGTCGAACGGCTCAACGCCGTCCACCGCGAACAGGCTGCCGTCTGGGGTGAGCCAGGCGTCCAGCAGTCCGGACGCGGCGAGCGTGGCCTCCAGCAGGTCAAGCTGCTCTGGCGGCAGACCGTCGACCGGTCGCACGCACTGCCATACCGGTGCGCCAAGCGCGGAGTCGAGACCGGGTCGCTGCTGGCGTCGCCACAGCACCGGCGCTGGCGGCGGGCGCTCAGTCTGGCCGCGGACATCGGCCAACTGCACGGTCAGCTGGTCCTGCTCCGTGGCCAGGGGATCACGCCTGCGCCGCAGGCCCTCACGCTCACCACGCAGCGCCTCGCGGACCGCGTCGAGGTGTGCTCTGATCATGGTCGTGGGGGAGGCCTGCCGGTGCGTGATGGCCTCGTCGGGCTCGGCGACGGTCAGCTCCGCGATCAGGTCGCACCAGGTCTCCACCTGCTCATCAGTCGTTCTGGCGATTGTGGTCGCGGCAGCCCATTCGCGGATCTGCTGACGTAGGTTGTCCACGGCAGCCTCAACGGTCTGGTGGGCCTTGGCCTCCTGCTTGGTAGCGTCCTCGACGTCCTCTGACCGGTTCCGCACGGTTTGCGCCGACTTGTCGGCCTCCCGTTCCGCCTCGGAGAAGATGCGACGCAACCCGCGTAGCTGGTCGAAGCGCTCAACGCGCACGGTGAGGTCGGCGCGCAGCGCGGGCAAGTCGTAGCGCGGGAGGTGCCGTTGCGCTGAACCGCTCAAGCCGGCGGGCTCGGCGCGTGACTCAACGTTGACCAGTCGTTCGTCGGCGGTGCGCTGTGCGGTGCCGACCTCGCCCTGAGCGATGCCGACTGCGGCGGAAGCCTTGGCAACGGCACCGTCCAGCTCGCCCGCCCGCTGTTCGGCACGGCCGAGCTGGCTCGACTGTGATGCACTCTCGGACCTGAGCGACTCCACCCGTTGCGCCGCGCTGACTGCATCCTGAAACGCTTGTGAGTCGAGCAGTTCGCGCAGTTCGGTGGTCAGGTCGGTGTGCTGGTTCCGGCTTCCCGACAGTTGGCTGTCGACCTGCTTGACCTCGGCATTCGCCTCGTCCAGCGCGGTCTCCGCGAGCCGGCGGGCTTTGGTGGTGTTGTCCAGTTCGGTGGTCGCCGAGCTGAGCGCATCGGCGCGGCGTCGCGCGACCATCCGCGCCCACGGAAGCCAAGCAGAACGGACGAACTGGGCGAGCTGGAGCGCCGCGATCTTAGTCTGCTCGACTGCCTGACGCAGCCCCTCCAGCCGGTCCCACCCCTCGGCTAGCTGGTTGATCTCATTAGTGGCCAGCGGAGGCAGCGCCTCGCGCAATGTCTCCGCGAGACTCGTCGGGTTGAGCCGCTCCCCGAGCTTGGGCTTGCGCAGTTGCTTGAGCAGCTCGGTGAGATTGTCATAAGCGTCCGGCCCGAGCCCGAACAGCTCACTTCCCAGCCGGGCGCGGTAGCGGGTGGCGTTGTCCAGCACCGTCACCCCGTCGATCTTCTTGAGCTCCTTCTGGTCGACCGTTCTGTGCACTGCGGACAGGTGGAAGTCCCGCCCAGGCCGCAGGTGGGTAATCAGCTGCCAGGTGGTGACGCCCGAGGTGCCGGTACCCCGTCTCGCGCTGGCCCCGAGCCCACACACGAAATAGTGTGCCTGGCCCTGGTCGTCGCGACGGCCGAACTCCGCCCACGCGTAGCCGAGCCCGGAATCGGCCGGCGGTCTCGGGTCGTCGCCCTCGCCGGTCGGCAGCAGGTTGAAGCGCATCGTGCGGTGCTGGGAACCGAAGGGATCGAGCACCGAGGCAGTGATCTCGCCGCGCAGCAGCATGAGTGTGGTCAGCTCGAGGACCTTGGTCTTGCCTGCGCCATTGCCGCCGCGCAGGACGAGTCGCCCGTCGGCGAACCAGAACTCGGCGTTGTCGTACTCCCAGAGGTTGACGATGCCGACGCGCAGTGGTTGCCACCGGGACAATGACGGCTCAGGCAACCCGCCGGCAACGGCGGTGGACAGCCACCGCTCGCCGTCCATCCGAGGTTGGGTCATCTGCCGGCCCCCTGATTTTCAAGGGTGTGGTCCAGAAGGGTGGTCACCGATACCACGGTCGGGTTCCGGTACCGGGCGGCGGCCGGTGTCATCCACCAACCGCTGTGCTCACCGGCCGGCCGCAGCAAGTCCAACGCGACCAGCATGTCCACCGCGATGGTCTCCACCGCACCGTCCACTCTCAGCTCGTTGGTCATCGCTTTCGGGTAACGAGCCCGGACCTCGGCGGCGGCGCGGGCGACGCTGTCGGTATCGACCACCGTGTTGTCGCCCGGTTTGCCGCTATGGTCGCGCAGCAGCTCATCGAGCACCATCAGGGTGGCGAAATCCGCCGCGCGCAGCCGCGGGAATGCCAGGTCCGTGTCCGACTCGTCAGACGCCACAAGGGCCAGCCCCTCGGTGCGCTGCTCGACCACCCACCCGGTCATCTCCATGCACCAGGCCAGCATCCGCTGCCGCTGGCGGCCCAGGTAATCCCGCTCGGCCTCGGTGAGGTCGGAGTACAGGCAGACGGGCAGCTCGACAAGCCGTCTCATCAGCCCAAACCGCGCCGCCGACTCGGATAGCGGCTCGCTGCTGTCGTGCTCGGCAACCGCCGCACGCAGCGATACCGGATCGACCATGCGCAGCAGCAACTCGCGCCGCACCTCGTAAGCGCCGCCAACCCCGTCCCGCCGATGCGCCCAGCCCTCCCGCCGCTCTTCGTCGTCCCGGTCGGTCGGGCGCAGCGCGCCAACCGACACGAGAACCTGGACTGACTTGACGAACAGCAGCCGCTCGGCGAACCGGTCCGGTTCGTAGGAAGAAAGCTGAACATCCGCGTGTGCCGACAGCGTCCGTACCCGATCTGACAGGTCCTGTGTGGTGGTGATGTCCTCGGCATCTTCCGCGGCTGCGGCTGCCAGGATCGCGAGCACGAGCACCCGCCGCGACGGCGGTTGGAAACGAGACGGGGCGGTGATCTGGCCGCCAAGTGGCAGGCGGAACAGCCGCGCGGCGGCATCAGTGACCACGAGCCGGTAGCCGAGCCTTGCGGCAAACCACTCGGTGAGCACAGCCCGGTGGCGGCGGACCAGCGGCCACAGCTCTGGCTCGTCGCCGCGGTCGATGACCGGACGTCTCAGCAGCGCGGTGAACGCGCGTTGACGCTCAGACAGGTCACGGTTCACGCTGGCTCCATCTCGAAGTGCCAGTCCAGCGTGACGAGTCTCCCGCGTGAGCTGCGCAGTGTGGTGGTGTCGTCCAGGCGTTGCGGTGGGCGCAGCGTGATCCGCCACCGGCCGTCACCGGTCACCGACGACCGGGCAGTGTTCCAGCCAGCTCCTGCGGACGCTCGCCTGGCCACACCGACGAACTCCAGCAGCAGGTCCAGCTCGGCCTCGCTGACCTTTCCCCAGCTCGCCAGGTTCGTACCGGACCGTTGGCGTAGGGACGCCTCGGCCTCACCCCGAGCGGCCAGCGCGGCCAGGCGGGTCCGGCGGGCAGCGGCCTTGCCCGCCGAGTAGTCAGGGATCTTGGTCCTCCGGCCGATCGCCGCCCGGGTGCCCTGCTCGCGAAACCGTGCAGTGATCGGGGCGGCGGGGGCCAGCGTCCACGGCAGGCAGTGATCGTCCGTGGCGTCGGACGGCAGCAGCAGGTGGCGGGCGGAGAACGCACCCGTCGCGGTATCCCAGATCCGCCACGCGGTGGCCTCGTCCGGTGCGCGTTCGATGGCGGTGGCCAGTTGGAGCAACTCAGCCCGACGGGTCACCGCACCACCGGTGTCCATCAGGATGTGCATGTTCCGAGCCCACGGCGCGACCAGATCGCGGAGTTGGCGACGAAGCCGGCGAGCCTGCCCGTCGGCGCCGCTGAACCATGAGCCCAGCGCGTCCCAGGTACGCGCCCAGCGCTGTGCCTGAGTGACTACCAGCTCATCGATGGCATCATCGGCCAAGGCGGAGCGGACACACGCCCGCCACACCTCTGAGGTCAGCCGGGTGCCCAATTCGCCGACGAGATCGCAGACTCGCGGGCTGTGCACGTCGACTTGCTCGCCCCACATTCCGATGTAGGACTGCAGGGTTGTCCAGAGCAACTCCTGCTTGCCGGGGTCCGGGCCGCCGGACATGGCGTGCGCGAGGGTGCGTTGCCAGCTACGCGCGGCGGTGGCCATGGCGTGGTGCAGCGTGCTGATCTGCTGGAACTCAGCCGCGGCAGTGCGGTAGTCGGTGGATCGAATGGCGTCGGCGAAACAGACCATCCGGTCGTGGATCGCGCGTGGGGCGAGGGTGAGATCGGCGGTGGACTCCTCGGTGTCGTCAGCCTGCAACCAGAAGCTGTGCAGCCGAGCGGCGATGGGCGTGAGCTGGTAGCGATCGCGGCGGCGCAGGAAGTCTTCGCCGGTGCGCGCAGGCTCCTGCCAGCGGATGACCACATGCCATCGTTCGAGCCGCTCCAGCCGCGCGTCGAGGTGCAGGACGTTCGGATCCATCAGGGTGGCCACCGCGTCAGTCGGGACGCGGTGGGCCAGGTGAGCGCGGACAGCCGCGGCCACCTCGTCGTAGGCCAGACCAGTAAGGCTTGTGTCCTGCTCGGCAAGCAGTACCTCGACGATCGTCCGGTACTGCGCCGCGTAGCGTGAGACGAGGTACGTTGGCACGAGTTCCTGGCCAGGCAGGTATGCCGACCACGGGTCCTCTGGCCCTTCGTGTTCGGCGGTGTCGAAATCCTGCATCACGGCGGCTACGGTACGGCCTGCCACCGACAGCGATACCAGGCCTGTCTGAGCTGGCACGGTGGTCCTCAGGTCGCCAGGTCCGCTTCCTGTAGTGGCCGAACCACTAAACCTTTACTGGTCCAGGGCTCTCGCGGGTTCTCAGCCAGTCGCTGCAGCCACTGTATCTGTCCGGCGAAGTAATCCCAGTAGGGCGTGTTGTCGTTGAAGACGAATATCGGGCCCTCGGTGCCTCGTTTGCCGTGGCCGTAGAGCATCACCCGGCAGCTCCGATCGATCTTCTCTATGGCGAACGAACAGGGGAAATTGTAGGTGAAGATGCGTAACCCGGCCGACGGTGTCGATGAGACTATCCGTCGGGAAGCCGCGAACAGCGGTCGCAGAATCTCCCGTTTGTATCGAGCGGGATCTTCCATCGCGGCTTCAGCTGGTTCGAGCCGGTACCGATCGCGCCGTGAGTCACAGTCCGGGTCCATGACGTAAAAGGTCACCGGTATTTCCTGTGCCCTCGACTCGACGAGCGGAAGCATCTCGTCTGAGGCATAGAAATTGCGCGTCAGGCCGAACAGTGTCACGTCCTCACGAGCGCCGCGGACCCGCGACAGCAGGTCCTGGAGTGCATCCGGAACTGTCTTTGGCCACACATGTGAGACCCCGGCATTCGTGAGCGGGTCCAGCTGCACTGACGCGTCGCTGGTTTCCGATTCGCTGTTGTTCTGCAGCTTGCCGGCGCCTTCCGGCGAGCAGGGTTGGAACAGCTCTTTGACGTTGCACTGAGGAAACATCGCTTCAAGCACCCGGCAGGCGTCCGGGTACGGTAGGTCCCGCAAGTCACCGCGCAACCAGCGGTAGAACTGGGCGTGTTGCGGCCAGCTCCCTTTGAGTTGTGGGTCGATGGATACCGCAACTTTGTCCCACTCTTGAGCGAAGGTCGAGTGCTTCTGCCAGTGCCGGGCGCGGAGCAGCGCTTTCAGAAGTGTCGGCTCGCCGCCGGTTGTCTCAGTCCCCATGCGACCAGCATACAGCGTCATGAGATACAGAAGATACGATCTGGACCGCAGATGATCGTCCGGTGGGATACCCATGACATGAGTACCGCTGCCACCGTGGGCGCTGCATCTAGCCGAGCCGTCGCCGGGTCGGCAAAGAAAC
>JAICSB010000713.1 GCA_025937115.1 Pseudonocardiaceae bacterium
CGGTCAAGACCATGAGACACTGCCCGCGGCGACAGCCGTGCAGCACGCGGCCCAGCCAACCCGCGGACCAGAGCCAAGGCAGTAGGCTCCGGGCCCGGCAAAGCAACAGATCGGCCCTCGTAGCTCAGGGGATAGAGCATCGGTTTCCTAAACCGTGTGTCGCAGGTTCGAATCCTGCCGGGGGCACCACGTCTGAACAGCATAAATAGCTAGACGAAGATCGTTGATCTTGGCCGCGTGGTGCGGCTGGTGGTGCGAAATGCTGTACGCTGGTGCCTGCCACCAGTCGCGTTGAGGGCTGCCCACACAGTGCCACGCGCATGGGCTCCCCCAGATCGGCGGGATGCCACACGGCGCTCAGCGCACAGAGATCATCTTTTGGTAAGAAGGCGAGCGCCGGTGCTCACGACGAGTTCGGCAGCGGTAGTAGAAACGGCAGTAAGGACGCCATCGGCAGGTCAAGGCAGCGAATTCGGTGGCCATGGGGGCTGTCGCGAAATCACCTTGCCCGCCCTCTCACGATCGCCAAGAGTGAGCAGTAACCGTGCAGGATCGAACGGTCATCACACAGTTTCGGCGATCATGGCAGGTCGTGGGGACGCCGAACAGGATCCACGAGCTGACCCTTCCACCACACGAGGCCCACAAATGATTCGCGGGCAACCCACGCCGATTTCGCGACAGCCCCCTTGAGGTAGGGAATCGGGCCGTCCGCAATCGAGTTGCCATAAGCATGCTAGAATCATGCTTATGGCATCCTTGCAGGTGAAGGACGTTCCGGAGGACCTACACCGCGAGCTGCGACGTCGTGCCGATCTGGACGGGCTGAGCATTCGAGATTATCTGCTGCGCCTGACCGGAAAACAAAGCCGGGGACGGGCGAACGGCACCACCGGCTCGGCATCGGGGTGTTGCGGAGCCGGGGAGGGGTGAAGGGGACCACCGGGTGGTGACTCGGTGGCGAGGTGGGCTCTGGTGGGTTTAGGCGGTTTTGGTGGGGGTGAGCTCGACGTTGTAGCCCAGGGCTTGGAGTTGGCAGGTGAGGTGGTGGGTGCGTCGGGCGAGGTCGATGCGGCGGGTGTAGTAGTCGGGTCCAAGGTCGGTGAATTCGGCGGTGGGGTCGGCGAGTAGGTGGAAGATGATGATCAGGATGGATCGTTGCAGGGCGACCAGTGCTTTGGCCTTGGGCAGTCGTTTGATCAATCGTCGGTAGCGTTCGCCGAGGAAGGTGTCGGTTTCGGCGGCGCCGATGGCCATTTGGGCGAGGGCGGCTTTGAGGTAGGGGTTGCCTTTGCCTGTTCTGGCTCGGCCGTTTTTGCGGCCGGATTGCACGGTGCGTGGGGAGACTTTGGCCCAGGAGCACAGTCGTTGGTGGCGGCCGAACACGGTCATGTCCAGGCCGATCTCGCCGATGACTGCTCGGACGGTGTCCGGGCCGGCGCCGGGGATGGAGCACAGCCGCGCGATAGCTGAGGTGTAGCTGGCTGATGTCGGCCCCGGGGGTTGGGTGCCCTCGGGGTCAGCATCGTTGTGTGGATGAGTGCCGGCGGCTGGGTCGGTGCTGGGCGAGCCGTCCGGTAGTGCGGTGATCGCGGCGTCGAGCAGCGTAGTGACCTCGACGATGCGCGCGGTGAGGTCATCGAGCTGGTCGAGCAGCATCCGGGCCAGCCGGGCGTGGTGATCGGTGAAGCGGCCGTCGAGGGCTTCGGTCAGGGCGTCGCGGCGGGCCCGGGCCCGGCCTTTGGCCAGTTCGGCCAGCGCCTTCGGGCTGCGTCGCCCGGCGATCAGCGCTTTGATCATTGCCCGGCCGGAGACCCCGTGGATGTCGGTGAGCACGCAGGAGATCTTGATCAGAGCGTCCTCCAGCAGCTTCTCGATCCGCTGCTTGACCCGGGTGCGGTCCTCGACCAG
>JAICSB010000136.1 GCA_025937115.1 Pseudonocardiaceae bacterium
CAGCGAGACCCGACGAGCGGAAGAGACCAGAGCGCGGGTGAACGAGTTCCGCGACCGCCTGCTCTCTCAGCACCGTGGATCATCTGACTGAATCTTGCATGACCCGGAGGCGACAATGATCGGCAGCGGCGAAGCCGAGTCTCGCGCAGTGGCGGGAGCGGTCAACAGCGCTATCGGTCAGGCTCGCCTCGGCGCAGGAGTGAACATCACAGGTCTGCTGGTCGACATCGACAGCGCAGGTAGCGTGGACTATCGCCAGCACTTCATGTGTTGGCAGCTCACCAGGGCGCTTCGGCCTTCATTGACCGAGAACGTGCCCCCTGTCATGGTTCGCAGGGTGGTCGATCAGGAGACAGCGCCGTCGCGCATCGTTTCCCCGAGCCGTAGGACGTGGACTGCGGGGCCACCCCCGGATCTCTCTGAGATGCAACTGCTGCGCGGAGAGATATCAAGAGGTGGGCCCGCGGTCGGCGGCGACGGGGCTGGCATGGTCGGTAACAATGCTGGTCCACGGCTACAGCGCCTACGATGGAATCGGGCAATGTCCGACGCATTGGAGGTACGGATACCGATTCACCGTAGCCTTGCAACGCCGCCATCACCACCGGCGTGCCGGGCGGCGACCGCGACTTGGTGCTTAAACCTCGTCAGCGAATCGGCGTTGGTTTGATCGTGACAGCACCCCACCAAGTGATCTAGCGATCGCAAGAGATCTGCAGCAAGAGTTACGACGACATCGTTCGTGGTCTCGACACCGGGCTTAGCCACCCAGCGCAGAGCTTGGATTTTCCGCATAGTGATCGCAGCGATGTCAACAGTATTTCTCAAAAACGGCTCCGCGGCATCCACATGATACAACGCAAGTTCGTAAACATCGGGAACCTTAAATTCCTCTTTCAGCGTCCCGAACACCGCTGGGATTGCAGCGTAAAGACTGATCAGCTCTGGCGGTTTAGGACGGTCTCCCTCGGTGATCATCGTCCTCCCCGCGCCCCCGGTTGCCGTGGCTCGACGGCCCAACCGCGGCCGTACGGTCAACGCTTAGTCAACGCCGAATTGACGAAATCTCCCCCGGTTGCCCTCTGACCGGCAGAGTACCTGGTCAGACGACGATCTTCCAGCAGGCGATGATCTTCCAACGGAGCGGCGCCACAGACCTCGCGAACTGCTACCACGGCACGCACGCGCAGCCGGCTTGTTCACTTTCGCGTTAACGATTCCACCGGATGTCCTCCCCGCCACTGGCGAAGGTCGGCTTGGATGAGCGCCATGGGGACGGCGGGTTTCGCCAGCCGGGCGTGGTTGCTGGGCTCGGCCGTGGTCGTCTTGGTCGCTTACGGCGTGGCCGGCTACCTTTTGTTCGGCTTCAATCTGGTCGATGCGATCTACCTCACCGTCTCGACGCTGACCACCGAGGGATTCGCCACGCCCGTGCCGCTATCCGACGGCGCGAAGATCTTCACAGTGAGCTTGTCGTTGTTCGGGGTGTCGGTGTTCGTGGCCGCTCTCGGCGTGCTGGCCACCGCGCTGGTCGACGGGCAGCTCGCCCAGAGGTCGAGGAGGCGCTCGATGCAGCGACGGATCACCGACCTGCGCGATCACCACATCATCTGCGCCTACGGGCGGGTGGGCCGGGCAGCGGCTCGTGAGTTCGAAGCCGATGGCGTGTCATTCGTCGTGATCGAGGTGCGGCCCGAGCTGGAGGACGATCTGCGCCGCGACGGCGTGCTCTATTTGATCGGCAGCTCTTCTTCGGAGGCTCTGCTGCGCGCTGCCGGCATCCACCGCGCCCGCGGGCTGGTGTGCGCGGTGGACTCGGACGCGGAGAACGTCTACATCACGTTGGTGGCCCGGTCGCTCAATCCCGACATCAGTATCGTGGCCAGGGCCTCGGAGGACGCCGCGGCGGACCGGCTCTACCGGGCAGGTGCGGATCGGGTGGTCTCGCCCTATGCCACCAGCGGTCGACGGATGGCGCTGATCGCCTTGCGGCCCGAGGTGGTCGACTTCTTGGATCTCGCGCGGCGCGGCACCGCAGCGGTGCGCATCGAGGAGTTGCTCATCACCGATGAATCGCAGCTGGTCGGGCACACCCTGGACCAGGTCTGCGGCTCGGCGACCGCGCTGCTGATCCGCCGCGCCGGCGGCGAGCTGTTGCCGAACCCGAGCCGGGACACGGTCGTCCAGCCGGGCGACGTGGTGGTGATGTTCGGCGAGCCGGGCACTCTGAAACCTGTCGAGTAGTCCAGCTACCGGCGTGCACCGATTACTGATCGACCGACTCTGACTGGCGAGATTTCGATCTCTCGCCACACGTCACCGGTAACGTAGGGCTCGACGGCGAGCCATGCATCCAACTCGACGCGAGACGGAAAGTCGAGAACCAGCATCGATCCGATCATCGTTGCGTTGCCGTCAAGGATCGCTGCGGCGAAGAGCAGTGTGCCGTCGGCGGCGAGCCGATCTCCCACGGCGAGGTGTTGTTCGCGAACGGCGAGGCGCCGAGCGAGGGCGTCGTCGTCTTTGCCGTCGTAGCCGAGCACCATGAACTGCATGCTTCCCCCTGCGGTATGGATCAGCCCTGGTGATACGGATCAGCGAACGACCTGTACCACATCTCCGACGTGCAGACTGTTGTAGAAGGTCTGGGCGGCACCCTGAGACAGGTGTACACAGCCGTTGGAGGGGACCGTCACGCTGTCTTCGTGGAAGGCGTCCCCGCCGTTGAAGAACACTGAGTACGGCATCGGAGCATTGTGGAACAGACTGCTGCGGTGGTGCAGATCCTTCCAGAACACATGGAAGGTGCCGGGGGCGGTCGGTGCACTGGGCTTGCCGGTCGCTACCGGCACGGGCCCGTAACTGACACCGCCGTTTCGCATCAGCCATGCCTGTTGGGTCGACAGGTCCACGCAGGCCCGGGCTGAGCCCGAACACGGCGCACTGCTCGTCGCAGCCGCGGCCCCCGTCGTCGTCGCGACCAGCATGGCCGCGGCGCCCAGCAGCCCCACGGCAATGGTCCGGAGCGGGTGAGTGATCGGTGTAATGGATAGTCGAGCCATAGTTGTAGTTAGTACCCCACTCTGCGTGATCGTAAACCCCGACTGCGTTCCGGCCGGACCGGCTGCTCTGTGCCTCGAGGAGGCAGTAGCAGCGTCGTCCGCCGCGGCCGGTAACATCACGCGTGGACCACGGTGACTACAGTCGCCTGGGTCGGTACCGTGCACGGTGAGTCGTGGACAACCGGGAGGGAACCTGTGACGGCCGTAGCACCGCAGCCGATCGTTACCCGTCCGCGTCCAGTGCGCCGCACGGTCAAGGGCTCGGCACTGCTCAATCTGCTGCAGACCACCGATCACAAGGTGATCGGCATGCTGTACCTGGTCACCTCGATGGCCTTCTTCTTCGTCGGCGGCAGCATGGCGATGCTGATCCGCGCTGAGCTGGCCCGACCGGGCATGCAGTTTCTGTCCAACGAGCAGTACAACCAGCTGTTCACCATGCACGGCACGATCATGCTGCTGCTCTACGCCACACCGATCCTCTTCGCCTTCGCGAACCTGATACTGCCGCTGCAGATCGGCGCGCCGGACGTGGCCTTTCCCCGGCTCAACGCGTTTTCATTCTGGGCGTTCGCGTTCGGCGGCATCATCGTGTTGTCCGGGTTCCTGACGCCCCACGGTCGTTCCAAGATCGACTTAGGTTGGGGTTAGCTTGAGGATCTTGAATGGTCGGTCCATGGCGCGGGTGGCCCAACGGGTGGCTTCGGTGATGTCGCGTCGGCCGAGCAGGTGCAGGGCGCCGATGGCGAGGTAGGGCGGCCATGACGCGAGGGCCCGAGCCGGTCCGGGCGGTGGAGTTGTCCTCGCGGTAGACGGTGTCGCGTAGCCAGTGCAGCGACTCGATGCCCCAGTGCTCCCGCACGAGTGCGGCGATGTCGGTGGGCGTGGCGCGGGTGGTGGTCAGGCTGGTCACGCCCAGGGCGGCGACGGCGGAGTGGGGTGTGCCGTCGGTGTCGGTGACGTAGCGTTCGATCAGCCAGACCTGGTTGACGTGGGGGAACGGTAGGTCCGGGGGTGTGGGTAGGACCTGGATGGTGCGGGTGGTGACCCGGCCGTGGCTGCGGTCGATGTCGCGGGCGGCGATCGGGGTCGTGGCCCAGGGCAGCGCGTCGAGGGCGGCGAAGAGCCGCGGCTGGTTTCCCTTGGCGGTGAGCACGAACTCGGCGCCGACCTGGTGCAGGTACTCGGCGTGGCCGCGTTGGGTGTGGAGAGCGGCGGTGATGACCAGCCCGCGCAGGTCGACCCCGGCTGCGGTGAGACCGTCGAGCAGCGGGGCGAACTGGGGGATCTCGTTGGACTTCGCGCCGACCTCGACCTGGCTTAGGACCAATTGCTCGCCGTGGGTTGCCGCGGCCAGCAGGTGGGTCTGGTTGCCCTCGGAGTCGATGGCCCCGCGCACGGTCTTGCCGTCCACGGCGAGGGCGACCAGCCCCGTCTCGGCCGGCCTTTCGTGCAAGCTGTGATCAGCGGTGGCCTGTCGAGTGGCCGCCTGCGCGGTCAGCCAGGCGCCGACCGCGGCGTCCACCGCGGCCGCGTCGGCGCCGGTGAGCACCCGCCACAGCGTCGTCTTCGAGGGAAACGCCGTCGTCGGTGAGCACTCGCAGGGCCGGCCGTAGAGCGGGGCGAGCAGCTCGGCGGGCACATCGGCGACCCATCCGGCGATCGCGGTGAACGAGCGCATGCCGGCCAGTACCGCCGCCGCGCACAGGGTGAGAACGACCGCGACCGGGTGATCCCGGCCCTGACCCGAGCGCCCATCGGACACACCTGCGAAGCGTTGCAGCAGGTCAAAACCATCGAGGGCGGCCGCAGGCAGGTCGCCGCCGAGCGAATCGCCCGCCGCAGGGGCGTCGAGCGCTGTTGCGTACGACTCGGCGATGACAGGATGAACGAGCAACGAAGCTCCGGTGGTGCCGAGGAGTCTGTGAGAGGACCGCTCGTCTTATCGGAGCTTCGTTCGCCTACCGGTGCGACACGCCGAAGATCACCTAACCCGTGCTATTTGGGGCATCACAATTACCCAGCCTAACCTAAGTCGATCTTGGAACGGCCGTGCCTCCATAGCTGAGAGAGACAGCCGGCTCGCCGGTACAACCCAACATCGTCGACTGTCGCACATCCGGCCAAAAGGGACGCAGAGACCTCGTCTCCAGCGGAGACCATAGGGCGACCCATCGGGTAGGCGACGGTCGGACCTAATCGGCTCGCGCCGTCTGCCTGCGTAAACGCATCAACGCGTGGGTTAGGTGAGGGCTGTGCTCCTATCTGGCCCGAGACGCCAGGTTAGTTAAGCGCGCCCGTTACCAGAGCTGCCCCGTCAGGGGCCATCCCTTCCGAGCGCAGTCTCGGACGGGACGTAGCGACCCTTGGTCGCTAGACGAATGCGTGTCCAGCACTGATCACACGGGCTGAGCGGAGCCGTGTGAGGCCACGCATGGGCCTGAGTCGAGACTTGACCCGTCCATGATCGGACTATTCCCGTACTGCTCCACGACGTGGCACGCGGATGGCAGTAACAGCCCTAGGGCGCCTTGAAGTCGCGCCAGCCGCGTTCGACGGCCAGGAGCTGTTTGTAGGCGGAGTTGCGTGGCGGGCCAGTCGTGCGGTTGGCCGGGACGTCGGTGCAGCAGTGATGTGGTCCTGCGAGCCGATGACCTTGTCCGCGCGCCGCTCAGCACGGGAGCGTGCAGACTCAGGCCGCCGCACGAAAGGCACCAAGGATGCGATCATTGCTCCGGGGCCCCTGACCTGATCGGATAAGGGGATGAGAGTGCGACCGTCGCGGCAGCTTGCGCTGCAACACGTGCTCGGCCTCGGCGCGCAGGGGGCCCGCCACGAGATTGCGGAGCAAGCGCAACAGACGCTCACCGAACTGGAATGCCAAACGTTGAGGATCTTTCACCGGGATGCCGCAGCAGTCCACGGCAGTCCAAGGCACCAACTGAGCTTTGACAGCTTTCCCGAGTAGGTAGCTTAGGCATGTGGCGTAACGTGATGGACGTTGTACAACGTCCATGAGGCCGCCTCCGTTGCCCACAAACCTGGCGGCTATGGAGTTTGTGTCACCAGTGTCGGAGTGTCGTCTGCCGCAGGGAGGGCCGGTAGTTTTGCGATTTCCGTAAGGAACTTGTCAATGGTGGCGTGAGGGTTGTCGCTGCGGGTGATGGCGCTTCCGGCGACGATGGCGAATAGTTTGCCTTCCTCGGCGTAGGGTCGTAGCCGCGGGACGCTGTCCGGGGTCAGGCCGCCCATCGCGATGATGCGGGCGGGGCTGTCTCGCAGGGCGTGGTGGACTTGGTCGAGCAGCGCATCGGGTTTCTTGCCAGCGGCTTGTTCGTTCCAACCGGTGTGGCAACTGATCAACTCGGCGCCCATCCCCACCAACGCCGTGGCGCGCTTCGCCTTGCTTCTCTCGTCTTGGTGGGACATCAGGTCGAAGGCGACCAGTTTGTGTTCCGCCTGGGCGCCGTCAACGGCTTCCTGGATGGCTTCGTCTGGCGCGGTGGCCATCACAGTGATCATGTCGGTCCCGGCGGCATAGTAGTAGCGGCCTTCAGCGCTGTATGGGACATCGTATCCCTTGAAGTCGGCAACGAGTAGCTGTCCGTTACACAGTCGTGCGCGGAATTCGGAGACAATTGGCACGCCCACGAGCGCCGCGTTCAAAATGGTCGGACGTCCCATTTCATGAATGATGTCTCCGTCTGGATGTCTGGCCAGGACGGCATCTAGTGTGGTAAGGCATTGCGTGATAGACACGAAATCGTAGGCGATCCACAATCGGGGCAACATGATGGTCTCCCTTACGTATTGCTTAGGCGTACGGTGTCGCGGCTTACTCGAGGTTGGCGTGCATCGACCACAACGTCTCGGTGTTCTTGTCCAGGCGGTGCACTAATGCATGGCAGATCGCGTCGAACAGCAGCAGCGCCGCTTGCTCGAACAGCGACCCGGCGAACTGTTCCGAATATTGTTGGCTGTGGTCCTGTTTGGCGGCCGCTGGAATGGTGATCACCACGTTGGAGACCTGACCCAGTGGCGATTTGGGCGCGGTAGTGACCGCCGCAATCCGGGCGCCTGTCATGTGCGCCGTCGCGATCATTGTCAGGACACCGCTGGTGGTTCCCGATCCGGAACAGGCGATCAGCAGGTCGTCGCGCCGCAGCGAGGGTGTGGTGGTTTCTCCCGCGACATACACGTGGTAACCCAGGTGCATCAGGCGCATCGCGAACATACGAACAGCTAGACCGCTGCGACCCTCGCCGACAAGGAAGATTCGGTTGACATCGGCCAGGAGGCTGACGAACCGCTCGAGGGCGGCAGCACTGACCTGTCCCAGGACGTGCCTGTTTTCGGCCAGTATAAGCTCCACGGCGTGGGATACAGTGTTTCGAGTGACCGGATAGACGACGTCCTCACGCGCAGCTGACTTGATCATCCGATCGCCCCATTCCTTCCCGGACAACGAGTATTAGAGGAACCGCACAGCTCGGCCACTGCCCGGCCACTGCCCGGTGTTCCTTCGTTGCAGCTCACTCAGGCAGTGAGCATTATTCAAAACCCCATGTGATTGAGAAGAAGAACAATCCTCGGGCGGCGTCGTACGCGTCGCGGTAGGTGTGATAGGGACGGCGGTAGTCGGTGTGGAACATTCGCCACGACTTGAAATGTGCGATGACTTGCTCGATAGGTGCTCGCAGCGCTGAGATCTCGGCGTTGCTTTCGTGGTCGGATTTGCTGAGTTGCCCGCCCCGTGGTTTTTTCCGGGGAGTCGCATCAACATGCCCCTGGTAGCCTTTATCGCCGATCGCACCGCCGGAGTGAGCGACGATGTCCGCGACGGGCGTTTCGATGAAGGCCTTCGCGTCATGAGTCCTGCCCGGCAACGGATCGGAAATGTAGATCGCCGTGCCATCCA
>JAICSB010000125.1 GCA_025937115.1 Pseudonocardiaceae bacterium
AGTGAGGCCCTCGCCGAACAGGTCCGCGGGCAACGTCGCCTCCCGCAGCATGGCGCTGCTGGCCAGCGCGGTGGCGCGGACTCGGGACTGCCCGGCCAGCCCGCTGCCTTCGTAGAGCACCCCGTCGTGGATTTCCAGGCCCTCGGTGTACATCGTCGGGTCGTGCGGGAGGACGGCAAGGACCTGTACGTGTAACTGTTGTGCGGTCGAGGCGGCGCAACCGGTCAGCATGGTAGCGGCCAGCGCGAGCGTCGAAACGCCGCGCCGCACCGACCGGGTTAGGCCTGCACATCGCTGGTGAGGCACAATCGGAGTCGTGATTGCCGACACTACCGCGCCGGGCTGTGCCCATTATGGGGACCTCTATGAGGCCGTGGAGCTGGCCCGGCGGGCGGCGCAGGCCGAGGCTGGCGAGCACCCGGTAGGACAGCATGTCGAGAACCAGACCGAGGACGGCGGCGGGGTCACTCATCTCTTCGATGCCGACCTGCCCGGCTACCGTGGCTGGCGCTGGTCGGTCACGGTAGCGTCGGCGGGTCCGGGAACCCCGGTGACAGTCAGCGAAGTGGTGCTGTTGCCCGGTCCGGACGCGCTGGTCGCGCCCGCCTGGCTGCCGTGGACCCAGCGGCTGCGGGCAGGTGACCTCGGCGTCGGCGATCTGCTGCCGACCGATCCGGACGACCCGCGGCTGGTGCCCGGCTACCTCATCGACGACGACCCCGCGGTGGAGCCGCTGAGCCCTGAGCTGGGGCTGGGACGGCTGCGGGTACTCAGTCGGGAGGCCCGCCTGGAGCTGGTGCAACGCTGGCACGACAGCGACCGCGGTCCCGACTCGGAGATGGCCCGCAGTGCCCCCGACCGGTGCGTCACCTGCGGCTTCTACCTTCCGCTCGGTGGCCTGCTCGCGGCCGCGTTGGGCGTCTGCGGCAATGACCTGTCCCCGGCTGACGGGCAGGTGGTGCACGCCGAGTTCGGCTGCGGGGCGCATTCCGAGGTCCGGGTGGACACCAGCCCGAACGTGCCGGTGGCCGAACTGGTCTACGACGACGCCGAGCTGGAGCTGCTGCCGCGGACGCCGGTGGAGTGAGCACCGCCGCTCGCCAGGGTCCAGCCCCACACCGTCGAACCGGAACCGCGGATCCGTTCGGCACCGCAGCGCTGCGGGCAGGGGTGCTGGCCGCCTGGCGGGGGTCCCCGACGCGGTTCCGGGAGGACGCCAATGCCGAGTCCGACCTCGCCCTGCTCGGTTACGCAGACCGGTTGTTCGTCGAGCTGGCGCAGAACGCTGCCGACGCCGCGCAACGCGCGGGGGTGCCGGGGCACCTGCGGGTCACCGTCCAGGACCGCGAACTGCGGGCCGCGAACACCGGCGCGCCGCTAGACGCCACCGGCGTGGAGGCGCTGGCCGCACTGCGCGCGTCGGCCAAGCGCGACGGTGACACCGTCGGTCGTTTCGGGGTCGGTTTCGCGGCGGTCCTCGGGGTCACCGACGCCCCGCAGGTGCTCTCCCGCTCCGGCGGCGTCGAGTTCTCCGCGCAACGCACCGCCGACGCGGTGGCCGATGACCCGGCACTCTCAGCGGAGCTGACCCGGCGTGGTGGCCGGCCACCGGTGCTGCGGTTGGTGTGGCCAGCCGCCGGGGACCCGCCAGCCGGCTTCGAGACCGAGGTCCGCCTGCCGCTGCGCCTTGGGATCGATCCCGACGCGCTGCTCACGGCCTTCGTCGCGGAGGCCGGTGACCTGTTGCTGGCGCTGCCGTGGTTGCACCGCATCGACATCGGTGACCGGGTGTTGCGCCGCAAGGGCGAGGACCCGGTAGTGGTCCATGACGGTCCCGAGTTGCGCCGCTGGCGGGTGGTGCGCCAGACCGGCCTGCTACCCGACCCGGTCCTGACCGGGCTCGGGCCCGAGACAAGGCCGCAGTGGAGCGTGTGCTGGGCATTGCCGGTCGGCCCCGACGGTGCGCCATTACCGCTGACCGCCGACGTGCTGCATGCGCCCACCCCGACCGCGGAGCGCCTCACCCTGCCCGCGCGGCTGATCGCCACGGTGCCCGTCGACTCATCACGGCGCCACGTCCATCCTGGGCCAGCGGCGGAGCTGGTGCTTGACGCTGCGGCGCTGGCTTACCCGCCGCTCGCCGTCGCGCTGGCGCCGGATCAGCGCACGGCGCTGGTGCCGCCCCCGGGGTTTCCGGCCAGTGAAGTCGACGCGGCGTTGCGTGCGGCGGTACTCGAGGCGCTGCGCCACACGCCCTGGCTACCCAGCGCCGCCGGCGTTGACATCGCGCCGGCCGACGCCCTGGTGCTCGACGTGCCGCTGCCTGAGCTGGCCGAACTGCTCGCCGACGGCACACCAGACCTGCTCGACGCTGAACTGGCCGGTCCTTCCCATACCGCCGCGCTTGCTGCGCTCGGCGTGACCCGGTTGCGTCCGGCGGCCATCGCCGAGCTGGTGGCCGGGCTGGACCGGCCACCGTCGTGGTGGCGGCGCTGTTATGCAGCGCTGTTCGGCCTGCTCGACGCCGACCCGTCGGCTCGCGAAGAGCTCGGCGCGCTGCCGGTGCCGCTGGCTGACGGGCGCACCGTCACCGGCCCGCGTGGGGTGTTGCTGGGCGACCTGGTCGATGTTGCCGGCGGTGTGCCGACTGAGCTTCGGCTGGTCCATCCCGATGCGGTTCATCCGCTGCTGGAGCGCCTGGGAGCTCGACCGGTGGGGCCTGCGGAACTGCTCGACGCGCTGCGCCCGGCGATCGAGCGCAGCGTCGATGATGCCGAGGACGGCTGCGACGTCACCGGACTCGCCCGGGCGGTGCTGTCGCTGGCGGATACTGCGGCAAGCGACAACGTGAGTCGGCCGTGGCTGGGTGCGCTGGCGCTGCCTGATGACACCGGGACACCGCGACGCGCCGACGAGCTGGTGCTGCCCGGTGGGGCCGTGCGGGAGCTGTTCGCCCCGGACGCGCCGCTGGGCGTGCTGGATCCCGCCGTCGCTGCCGACCAACCAGTCGACGCGCTGCGAGCGGTGGGGGTGCTGGACTCGTTCGCGGTGCTCGACGAACCGCACCCGGACGGCCCGGATCACGATCTTGATGATGAACAGCAATGGTGGGCCCAGGCGCACAGCGCAGACGGTGCGCCGCCGGCCCGCCTGCTCGCCGTCCGGGATCTGGACCTCGTTGACGATCAGTGCTGGCCGGTCGCGCTGCGCCGGATCGCAGCCGACCCCGTTGGTCTGGCCGCGTTGCGCCAGCCGGGTGGCTACACCGGCTGGTGGCTGGCCCGGCACGCCCGGCTGGGTGGCCACCCACCGCCGTACTGGCGGCTCGCCGGGGCTGTCGGGCTGGCGGGTCTCTACGACGTGGTCCCGGTCTGCGACAGTGGCGAGGCGCTGCTCGCTGCCGCCGGGGTGCGCACCGGGTTGAGCATCGGTGGAGCCGCCGACGCGGCCGACCTGCTGGCCCGGTTGGGTGACCCGGCCCGCACGGTCACCCCCGCGGTGGTGCACGCCGCGCACACCGCACTGGCCGGCGCGGACCTCGACCCCGCCGATGTGGAGCCCCCGGCCCGGGTGCGGGCGGTGACCGGCGAAGTAATCGAGGCCGACCGCGCGGTGGTGCTCGACTCGCCGTGGCTGGCCGGGGTGCTCCCGGCCGGTGAACTGGTCTCCGGTGGCGACGCTGGTGCCCTGGCCGACTTGCTGGACCTGCCGCTGGCCTCTGAGCGGGTGGCGCCCGAGCTGCTCGACGCCGCGGCGGGCGCAACGGTGCGGTGGGCCGATCTGGTGGAGGTCGTGGCGGTATGCGCTGCCGCCGGGCTCGCCGTTCCGGAAGGGACGCTACAGCTGCACGAGCAGCTGCTGGTACGGCACACCGGCGTCGAGCATTCGGTCCCGTTCTGGGTTACCCCGAATGGCACCGTGCACGCTGCTGACCCAGTACGCGCCGCGCTGCTCCTACATTCGTGGATGGCGACACCTTCGCTACCGTGATCGGTCGACCTTTGATACCTCGTGCGCGCTGAGGAATCGATCGAACACGTCCTGTAAGTCCGTCCGCAAGCGTTCTATGTCGGCAGTCAGCGCCGTGATCTCACGAGTTAGCGCGTGCATGTCTCTCACGTGAATGACCAACTCCATTCGGTTAGTTTGGGCGCTGATCGGTCGATGATCGCCGATTTCTCGGGCTTTTATGCGACGCGGAGATTTCGCGTCAGTGAACAGGGAGCATACAACGCAGGTGAGCAAAATAAGTGACCGTGGCCGGTAACGGTTTCGACGCAAGAACCGATTATCCGGTCGTAATGATGAGCCTTTTCGTCAACCTCCTCACCAGACGTGGGGACCGGAGTTTCCCGCCTGCGGTGGCCTGCGCCGCGCGGTCCGGTTCCCCCATTGCGGCCCGGCCCCCCTTCCCCCCTCAGGTGGGGCCGGGCCGCCATCTCGCCTAACACCCGGTCGAGGTCCGGGGTGCACCGGTTACGCCGCCGGCCCGTCCAACGCGCGCCAGGTTCTCCGTTTGCCGATTGGTTATCGCCGTCCGCCGTCCGTTCAGACTCCATTCTGTGGCTGGTCATGTTTAGCAAGTACTCCTTCGGGTGAGAATGACGCGGTTAACCACTCGATCGAGAGGCAGCATGGTGACTATACGTAGTTCCTGGTTCGGCACCTTTCGCATCCGCCCCGACTGGCCTCACCGCCGACGGACGGCCGCGCCTGCGGTGCATCGAGACAGCCCGGCGCAACCCGCAGTCAGCCGCCACGAGATCCGGCTGGATGACGGCCTCCGCGATCTCCTGGCGGATGCGCTGATCGCGCGGCACCGCGCGCGGATTACCGAGGCGCCGGAACTCATGCTCCTGCGGGAAACGTGGGACGGCCGGTGGGCACGCGCGGAAGCCGACCAGCTGATGGCGTATCTCCGGGCCGCAATGGATGACCGGACGGTGGGTCATGAAGGAGACGCCCAGCGAATTCTTCAGGAGGCTGCAACGTGATCAACCGAAGCGCGGACCCTGCGATCTCAGCGGCTGCCTCATGGAGGGTAGAATCAGCGATGACCGTTCAGTCAGCATCATCGGACGCACCGGGCCTCGACACCGAGGAGGATATCGGGTTTGATGATCGCTGCGTCGCTGAACTCGTCACTCGGGCACTGTGCGGCATGCACAGAGTGAATGGCCATTTCGTGCGCATGAATGCCACTCTCGGTGACGACGGGTACGTCGCTGTAGAGGTCACCCGGGTGTATTTCAATGGCGAGGACACCACAATGCGCGTGTTGTTGCACCTCGCTACGCCGGTGCCCGTGACACCCCAGTCACACACACAGATTGACCACGGACCGAGTGCGGCATGAGACCGTATGCACCGTGGCGCCAACCGCGGTGGAGGTTCGGGAGCTGGTCAAGCGCTACCCGAAGGCGCAGACGAATGCGGTCGACGGGCTCACCTTCGCGGTGGCGGGTGGCGAGATCTTCGGGTTGCTCGGCCCCAACGGAGCCGGCAAGTCCACCACGATCGGGATACTTACCACCCGGGTTCGGCCCACCGCCGGGCAGGCGCTGATCGCGAACGTGGACGTGATGGTCGCGCCGCGGACCGTGCGCAGCCTGCTCGGCGTGGTCCCGCAGCGCAACAACCTCGATCGGTCGCTGTCGGTGCGGCAGAACCTGTTGTTCCACGCCGCCTACCATGGAGTACCCAAGGCCGTCCGCACGCGGCGGGCCGAGGCGCTGCTGGAGCAGTTCGCGCTCACTGATCGGGCCAACGAGAAGCCAGAGCTGTTCTCCGGCGGTCAGAACCAGCGGATGATGATCGCCCGGACGCTGATGCACGATCCGACCGTGCTGTTCCTCGACGAGCCCACCACTGGACTGGATCCGGCCGCCCGGCTGTTCGTCTGGGACCGCATCCGGGAGTTGCGCGAGGCCGGCGTGACGATCGTGCTGACGACGCACGACATGGATGAGGCAGCGGCGCTGGCCGACCGGGTCGGGATCGTCGATTCCGGCCGGCTGCTGGCACTGGACACTCCGGCCGCCCTGGTCCGCGGCCTGGCCATGGGCGCGAGCCTGCAGATCGCGGTCGAGCTGGCGGACGAGCGCGGATTGGCGGGACTGCTCGACCGGCTAGGTACGCTGGCTGAAGTGCAGCGGTGTGAGCAGGTCGGCGCCGAGGCGCTCGGGCACACCATCCGGCTCTATCTCACCGGGGAGCCCGCTGCGATGGTCGGCCCGGTCGCCGCCGCGGTGGCGGAGGTCGGCGCTCGGCTAATTGGGGTGGAGATCGGCGAGGCCAGCCTGGAGGATGTGTTCATCGACCTCACCGGTAGGAGCCTGCGCTGACGACGACCACCGCACCGGCACGCACGGACCGCTCCGCGCAGGTGGTGCGCGGGCCATCCGTTGCGCTGATGCTGCGCTCGTTCGGCTCGGTGCTGCGCCGCGACATCGTTGTCACCGGTAAGGATCTGGTGGCGTTTCTGGCCCAGGTGCTGCTGCAGCCGGTGTTCTTCCTTTTCGTCTTCGGCAAACTGTTGACCAGCCTCGGTTACACCAGCAGTGGCTACTCCAACCTGCTGTTTCCCGGGCTCGTCGCACTCACTGCAACGGTGACCGCGATCCAGGCGATGGCGTTCCCGCTGGTGGCCGAGTTCAGCTGGACCAAGGAGATCGAGGACCGGCTGCTGGCTCCGCTTCCGCTGTGGGCGGTGGCCGCGGAGAAGGCTGTCTTCGCCACGCTTCGGGCGCTGGTCGCCTCGGCGGTGATGTTTCCGATCGGCATCGGCGTCCTCGGGTCGATCCCGTACCGGGCGGACGGCCTCGGGTTGCTGATCGGCGTATTGCTGCTCGGCAGTCTGGTCGGGGCGTGTATCGGCATGACGGTCGGCACGTTCGTACCGCCAACTAAGATCAACATTGCCTTCGCGCTGATCTTCACGCCGCTGCTGTTCACCGGCGCCACCCAGTACCCGTGGCCGTCTCTTGGGCCGCACCTGCGATGGTTTCAGGTGCTCAGCGCGGCCAACCCGATCACCTACGTCAGTGAAGGGATGCGAGCCGCGCTGGTGCCGAACATCCCGCACATCCCGGGTTGGATCTGCCTGCTCGCGCTCGCGGGCTCGCTAGCGATCTTCGGCACGCTGGGCATGATCGGCTTTCGGCACCGCGCCCTCGACTAGCCGGCTCCAAGCGCTGCTCTGAAATCTCAAATACTCAACCGAGCTGCGATCAGTACCGCTGATGCGGTTGATAGCGGCTTTTTTCGATGCTTGTGCGCATACATCGTGCGTGCGATGCTGGGCTACCGGGATGGATTGTGCGGTTGTCCGCCCAGGCCGTGCATGCCCGGACCGTCTAGGTCGTGTGGTTGGGAGAGCGTGGGATGACCTTAACCGGAGCCGCCGCTGCCCCATCGACGATGAACGGCGTCGTGTGCTGCCCGACGTGCGGGCGCCCCGCCATCGTCGAGGGTAGGTTCCGGATCCACGGTGCCGGCGGTCCCATCGGGCGTTTGCGTATCTCTTGTGTCGACGGGCACGGCTGGTTGCTGCTGGCCGACCGAGTCAAGCAGATCGAGCCATGGGAGGGTTTCGACGATCAGCCTGACCACGACACCGCGATCGCGGCGCAGCGGTCAGAACAAGTCACGCGGGGCACCGCGGGCGCCCCGCTGGGAGGCGCGACCCTGCCAGTGGATCATCGCAAAGCCGGTCAGACCGAGTAGGCCTCCGGCCAGACAAGCCCATATCCACACCGGCGATCGACCGGCGACCAGCAATACCACTGCGGCGGCGAACCAGATCACGGTGCCGACGCCGACGACCGGTCGCGGATCGGCGAGGCTGCGAGGCAGGCTTGGCATGCGCAGCACGCTACGCGTGCTGCGCATGCTCGTGAGTGGGAAACAGTGCCATAACACTGTTTCCCACTCACGACTACATACAGCTAGCTATGCTAACAACATGACCACGCCGGGCGGAGCGCAGGACATCAACGAGCCGGGGCTGGCCAGTCGGCTTCGGCTCGCGGTGGTCCGGCTCAACCGGCGGTTGCGCGCGCAGCGCGATGTCGAGGCGGTGGCGACCCTCACTCAGCTTTCCGCGATGGCCTCGCTGCACCGGCACGGCCCGATGAGCCCGCGCGAACTGGCGGAGCGCGAGCGGGTACAACCGCCATCGATGACTCGGGTCATCGCCGCGTTGGTCGAAGGCGGCTTCATCGATCGCAGCCCGCATCCGACCGACGGTCGGCAGACCGTGGTGGCGCTGACCGAGACCGGCCGCCGGTATGTCGATGCTCAGGTCAGCGCTCGGGAACGCTGGCTAGACGCGCGCCTCGCCGAGCTCACCGCCGACGAGCGCGCCGTCCTGTGTCGCGCGGCCGAGATCATCGACCGGATGGCAAGCACCTGAGGCTGCTGAGTGCGGGTTTACGTAGCCGGAGTTGACAGCCAAGGAAGGGTAGCCTAACTTGGGCGGTGCCGGCTTCGGGGTGGGAGTACTGGCAAATGCAGTTGGGACG
>JAICSB010000577.1 GCA_025937115.1 Pseudonocardiaceae bacterium
ACGGATAAAGCACCACTGGCTGATGCACGGTCCGACCCTCGCTCAGCGGCACGCGCCGCTGGACACCCACGCCGATCAGCAGGCGCTGCGGAACGCCTGCAGGTAGGTCTTCGAGTGGGAGCGGTATTCCTGCGCGAAGGTCGCAGTTGGTCGATCCCTTTCGCCAGGATCTCTTTCTTGGCGGAGCGCATCGAGGACCTCGGCGTGCTGATGCGCCGTCTCACGTTCTAACGACGCGGGCTTCTCCCGGGACTGCACCGCTAGGGTCTCGACCTCCTAAGAGCGTCAGTGAGCATGGTCTCGGTCCGGGTCCTGCCCTGGGTAACCATGTGTTCGGCCTTGACTTTCGCTTTGCAGAGGAGCTGCTCACAGGTCGTGCGGGCCTGGCCGAGCATCCCGTCGGACTTCAGTCTTGGCCTCGCCGGTCACCGTGTCCGCCATCTCTGGGCCAGGTCTGCCTATGTGCGTTCGTTGTGACCGGTGGTGGTTATCCAACGTAGGACGCGGTTGATGTCGGATGGTGAGATGATGCCGACCAGTACGCCGTCGGAGAGCACGAGGGCGCGTCCTTCGGCGCACTGACTGAGTCGGGGCAGCAGAGCGGCCGCCGGCTCGTCCGGCCAGGCCTGCGCTACCTGCTCCATGGGGCAGGCGATGTCTCGTAGTCGGGTGGTGGCCCGGTCTTGTGGCTGCACGTGCCGGATCTGGTTGAAGGTGACCAAGCCGACCGGTCCTCGTCCGTTGTCGGTCACGGGGAACGTCGAGTGCCGGTGCCGGATGAGGTCGCTGCTGAGCAGATCTGCAACGGTCATCGATGCTGATGCGGTGATCGGGTTGGGAGTCATGACGTCGCGGATGGCTAGCTGGCCGAGCTGGTTGCGGACGGTGGCCTGCTGGCTTTCCGCAGTGGCCGCGCCGATGACAAACCAGCCGATCAGCGCGAACCAGAGAGCACCGAAGTCGGCGCGGGCGAAGAAGGTAATCAGACCTACCGCCACGAGGACCCAGCCGAAGACCTCGCCCGCTCGACTGGACCACTGGATGGCCTTGAGCCGGTCGCCGGTGCGCCACCAGATGATCGAGCGCAGCAGCCGTCCGCCATCCAGAGGCGCGGCGGGGATCGCATTGAACACCGCGAGGAGGATATTGATGGCACCCAGCCACCCGAAGCCGGCCACGACGAGGTCGTGGTAGCCACTGGCCGAGAGCAGCTCAGCCACGATCAAGAACACGGCGCCGAGCAGCAGGCTTACCAGTGGGCCGACCCCGGCGATGCGCAGGTCGGCGCCGGGGTTTCGGGCTTCCCCGGATAGCCGGGCCACCCCGCCGAACAGCCACAGCGTGATGTCTTCCACGTGGAGGCCATTGCGGCGCGCCACCAGTGCGTGTGATAGTTCGTGGGCCAGCAGCGAGGCGAAGAAGGCCAGCGCGGTGAGAAGTCCGGCAATTACGTAAGCGGTGGTGCCGTACTGCGGGTAAGCGGCCGGGAAGCGCGACGCCGCCAGCCCCCAGGCGATGAGCGCGAAAATAACCAAGACGCTCCAGTGGACCCCGATGCGGATCCCAGCGATGCGCCCCAGACGAAAACTTGCTCTCATACTGATCACATAACCACGGACCGGGATTTGCGAGCACAAGCCGACGTGCCCAGTACCGGCCCCGGAGGCATACGGGACTACCGGAGGTCAGACTCGCTGCGCTGACAGGACAGGCACAACCTCGCCTGCCGAACGACCTCCAGCACGGCGAGGGAGATGTCCGGGTGGCAGGCGTGGCAGCATCCGTGGTGCCCAGCGGCCATGCTTGCCAGCGCCAGCTCGATGTCGGCCATCGCCCGCCGAGCTCCCTCGGCCATTAGGGCGGCCATCTCGCGTTGGGCTTGAGCGGGGGTGGCGCACGGTTAGCTCCGCGCTTACCGGTTGCCGGGACGGCCGGCAGCGGCGGTCGGAACGGTCACCGCCACGCTGAGTAGGACGACGCTGTCGCGACAAGCGGTGTCCCACGCCTGTGCGGGCTGTTCGCGGTGCTGGAGGGCATCAAGGTGCTCGCGCTGCCCGTCCTCGGGGTCGTCCTTGCCACGTCGGTCCTGCTGTGACCCGGTCAACGCCCGGGGCGGCACAGCTCCCGCGCGACCTCACCGAGCGTGAGGACGTCGAGGTTCTGGTCCGCAGCTTCCACACCGATCCGCCGACCCCGCTGCTCGGCCTGATCTTCCGCGACGTGGCCTGTATGGACCTCGACGCGCACCGTCGGTGATCTGTAACTTCTGACAGACCGTGCTGTTCCGCGCCGGGCTTTACCGGCGCAATGCGCTCCCAGGTCCACGCCGACCTGCATTCGGCCGCGGCGCTGCGCGCCGAGCACTTCGCTCGCTGGCTGGCGTTATGGACCGCCACCGCCAACGATTCCTTCGCCGGCGAGAAGGCCGAGCTGGCCAAGACCCAGGCGGCCCGCATCGCCTACTCCCTCAGCCGCCGCCTGCTCGGCGAGTCCGGCGGCGAGTTGGTCACCATCCAGCGCCAGGCGCGACGCTCACCCCGCCCCTAGATAAAAGGATCGTCATCCCCTAAACTCGGGAGGTGTTGGCTGGCGGACAGGGAGAGCGGATGACGTACGTGATCGCCGAGCCGTGCATCGACGTGCTGGACCGCAGCTGCGTCGAGGAG
>JAICSB010000377.1 GCA_025937115.1 Pseudonocardiaceae bacterium
CCGCGTCGGTGAGCGGGCGGTTCTCGACCCCTACCCGCTGGATGCGATGTGCGATGGGGCGCACGGCGCTCCGCTGGTGCCCTGGCCGAATCGGCTGGCCGACGGTCGGTACCGGTTCGACGGTGTCGACCAGCAGGTGGCGATCACCGAACCGGAGAAAAGCAACGCGATCCACGGCTTCCTGCGCTGGCGGTCCTGGGACGCGGTGCGCGAGGAGCCCAACCGGGTCACCATGGGCACCCGGTTGCATCCGCTGACCGGCTACCCGTTCCTGCTCGAGGTCGAGGTGGACTACCTCCTCGAGGACGACGGCTTGACGGTCACCACGACGGCGACCAACCGGGGCGAACGCAGTTGCCCGTATGGCGCCGGCCAGCATCCTTATCTCTCACCAGGCAGCGGCGTGATCGACGATGCCGTGCTGAGCTTCACGGCTGGCACTCGGATCGTCACCGACCAGACCCGTCAGCTGCCAACCGGGGTCGAGCCGGTGGCCGGGGAGCGTTTCGATTTCTCCGATCCTCGCAGGTTGGGTGACTTGCGGATCGATTTCGCCTTCACCGACCTGGCCCGTGACGAGGCCGGGCTGGCGTGGGTCCGGTTAGCGGGGCCGGATGGTCGCCGGGTCGAGCTATGGGTCGACGGCACGTATCCGATCGTCGAGCTCTACACCGGCGATACGCTCAGCCCGGACCGTCGCCGCCTCGGTTTGGGGGCCGAGCCGATGACCTGCCCGCCGAACGCCTTCCAATCCGGCCAGGGCGTCCGCCGGCTCGCACCGGGCGAGGCGGTCACGACCCGCTGGGGCGCCCGGCTCGGTGGCGCCTACTAAACGAATTTCGGATACAGCGACATCCCGCCGTCGACAACAATGGTTGTGCCGGTGACGTAGCTCGCCTCCCCGCTGGCCGCCCAGGCCACCGCCGCCGCGATTTCCTCAGGTTGGCCCATCCGTCCGATGGGGATCTCCTCTTCGACCGCGTGTTTGGCCTCGGGGTCGTCCAGAACGAACTTGTTGATCGGCGTGACGATGGCGCCTGGAGCGATGTTGACGACGCGGATACCTTTCGGGGCGAGTTCCCGGGCGGCGGTCTCCATCAGCAGCTTGACCCCGCCTTTGCTGGCACAATACGGCGCGAAGCCGGGCCAGGGAATGAACTCGTGCACGCTGGACATATTGACGATCACCCCACCACCACCGCCGTCGGCCATGACCTTTCCGGCCTCCCGCAGGCACAGGAACGTCCCCGTGAGGTTGGTCCGCAGAATTCGCTCCCAGTCTTCCTGGGAGGTCTCCAGCAGCGGGATCTGCTTTTCGATTCCGGCGTTATTGACCATGATGTCCACGCCACCGAACGCTGTGACGGTCTCGGCCACCATCCGCTCGACGTCGGTTTCGCTGCCGACGTCGGCCTGCATCGCGATCGCCCTGCCAGGGCCGGCGCGTTCGATGCTCGTGACCACCTCGTGGGCGTCGCCTTGTTCCTTGTCGGAGTAGTAGTTCACGCAGACGTTTGGCGCCTTCGCGCCCCAACCGCTCCGCGGTGGCCTTGCCGATACCGCTGGAGGCGCCGGTGACGATCGCCTTCCTACCCTCCAAGAGCATGGGGTCCGCTCCGTCCCGATGTTGTTGTGGAAGCCTTGTCCTCACCAGGGTGTACTCACGCCTGCTCCGACGAATCTGGGGTACTCGCGCAACGCACCTATCAGATCACCAAGGAGACGTAGATGCAGTTGGGGATGATCGGCCTCGGTCGCATGGGAGCCAACATCGTGCGACGACTGATGCGCGACGGCCACGAGTGCGTCGTCTATGACCGTGCCGCCAGCGTCGTCGAGGCGCTGGCCGGCGAGGGCGCGACCGGTGTCAGCTCGATGCCGGAAATGGCAGCGAAGCTCACCGCACCACGCGCGGTATGGGTGATGGTGCCGGCGGGGGAGATCACCAGCTCCGTCATCGCCGAGTTGGCCGGGACACTGGAGTCCGGGGACACCGTCATCGATGGCGGGAACTCCTACTACCGCGACGACATCAGGCACGCGAAACAGCTGGCTGAGCACGGCATCCGGCTGCTGGACTGTGGCACCAGTGGCGGCGTCTGGGGCCTGGACCGGGGGTATTGCCTGATGATCGGCGGCGATACCGATGCCGTCGCCCAGGTTGAACCGATCTTCGCGTCGCTGGCTCCAGGCGTCGGCACCGTCGAGCGCACCCCAGGCCGCGACGGTGTTGTCACGCCAGCCGAGCGGGGTTACCTGCACTGCGGACCCACCGGCGCCGGGCATTTCGTCAAAATGGTCCACAACGGCATCGAGTACGGGATGATGGCCTCCCTCGCGGAGGGCCTGAACATCCTGCACAACGCCGACATCGGCACCCGCACCCAGGATGGCGACGCCGAGACCGCTCCGCTGGAGAACCCCGAGTACTACCGCTACGACATCAACATCGCCGAGGTCGCCGAGGTGTGGCGACGCGGCAGTGTGATCGGCTCGTGGTTGCTCGACCTGACCGCCGCCGCGCTGCATGAGTCGCCGGAACTGCGCGACTTCGCCGGGCGGGTGTCCGACTCCGGTGAGGGCCGCTGGACCTCCATCGCGGCCATCGACGAGGGGGTGCCAGCGCCCGTGCTGACCGCCGCGCTGTACTCCCGGTTCGGCTCACGCAACCGTGACGAGTTCGCGGACAAGGCGCTGTCGGCGATGCGTAAACAGTTCGGCGGTCACGACGAGAAACCGGACAGGGGCAGCTGAGATGGTGAAACCGATCGTGGTGCTGTTCGACATCGACGAAACGCTGGTGCACACCGGCGGCGCCGGGGCCCGCAGCTGGGCGTGGGCGTTCGATCAGTTGCACGGGGTGCCCGCCGACATCGGCAAGCACACCTCGGCCGGGGAAACCGATCCCCAGGTCGGTCGGGGGACCTTCCGTGCGGTGCTCGGCCGCGACCCGAGCTACGACGAGATGGCTCGGCTGTACTCCAAGTATCTCTGGCGCCTGTCCGAGGAGATCTGGACGTCGCAGGCCTACCGGGTGCTCGACGGTGCGGAGGATCTGCTGCAGCGGCTCACCGACGCCGGGATCATCCTCGGGGTGGTCTCCGGCGCGATGGAGGGTGCGGCGCGCACCAAGATGGAACCCGGCAAGCTCAACAGGTACTTCATTTTCGGTTCCTACGGATCGGACTCCCCGGACCGGACCGAAGTCACCCGCCTGGGCATCGCCAAGGCCGCCCGGCTACACGGTCAGGACCTCTCTCCGGAACAGGTGTACGTCGTCGGGGACACGCCGCGCGATGTCGCGGCCGGTCGCGCCGCGGGAGCTACCGCGATCGGCGTCGCCAGCGGCAACTACGGCGTCGACGAGCTGCGCGCGGCGCAGGCCGACCACGTGCTGCGGTCCCTGACCGAACCGTTCCCGGGCCTGTGACAGCTTTACTTCTTGCGACCGGCTCGTCCGTTACTGTGACTCCTCCAGGTGCTTGGGTAGGAGGCGGAGAATGGGGCTGCAGGACTACCTGGGAAGGTTTTTCGGTCGCGCGGGCGGTCTGTTGAGTCAGCGCGCCATTCGCGTCAGGGGCGGTGGCTACCAGAGCATGCTTGATCGAGAAGCCACCCCGGATGACCTTGCCCAGCTCCGTGATTTCGTCGCTGCCAGGACCGGTGTCGAATTCTATGTCGAGCCGGAAACAGCGGCGACCGATACGACGGCCGTGGCAGTCGCCTCCGATGGCGAGTGGATCCGCCGCCGGGTGGGCTCGCCCGCGGTGGCCCGCAAGCTGGCGGCCGAACTGAGCATTCCGGCTTATGACGCTGCGATTGTCGGTTATCCCGACGCGATGCGCCGATACCGCCGTCCGGACTCGTCCGGTTAGGTGGTTCCGGCGCTGGCTAGTGGTCGCGCGTCACCCACGGCGACGGCTGGTTGGTGGCCACGGACCCGGCAGCTCGTCCAGAACGCGGCCATCGCCACCACCACCGACGCGGCACCCAGAACGTGCAGCGAGACGAGCACCTC
>JAICSB010000692.1 GCA_025937115.1 Pseudonocardiaceae bacterium
CGGCGGCGTGACTGCAAACGGGAGAGGTCCCCCCGCATGCCACCTAACGGTCCCCAGGACGCATCGGCGCGGATCTTCACTCCAACGACGCCGGTAAGCCGCCCAGCCGTGCGATTTTGCCGCGATCGATTACTTTGCGTTACCGTTCTCGGGGATTCCCGGTACTGGCAGTGACAGCGCGGCCGGTGGCCGGGTTAGCGAACAGCGGCGGACAGCTCAGTGGTCAGTCTGATCCAGTGCTGCAACATCGCGGCGGCAGCGCCAGAGTCAACAGCCTCGGTGGCGCGCTGGACCATCTCGCGGACGTCGGCGGCTAGATCACCGGTCGTACCCCGGTGGGCGACGAGCGCCGCGCCGGCGTTGAGCAGCACGGCGTCTCGCACCGGCCCGGGATCGCCTGCCAACAGACGCCGCACCGCATCGGCATTGGCTGCCACATCGCCACCGCGCAGGTCCTCGCCGCCGGCCACCGGCACGCCCAGCGCGGCGGGGTCCAACTGGTCACGCCGCACCGTGCCGCCGTCGACCACCCACACCGAAGTGGTGGTCGTGGTGGTGATCTCGTCGAGCCCATCGTCGCCACGGACCACCAGGGCGCTTACTCCACGATCGGCAAGCACCTGGGCCATCACCGGCGCCATCCGAAGATCCGCACAGCCCACCAGAGCCGCACCCGGCTGCGCCGGATTGATCAATGGACCGAGAAAGTTGAAGGCAGTCGGGACCCCGATTTCCCGACGCACCGCCGCTGCGTGCCGCATCGCGGGGTGATAAAGCGGTGCGAAGCAAAATCCGATGCCCGCCTCGGCGACGCACTGCGCTACCTGATCCGGTCCTAGATCAATCGCCACGCCGAGCGCCTCGAGCACGTCCGCAGCGCCGCACTGTGATGAGGCCGCGCGGTTGCCGTGTTTGATCACCGGAGCACCGGCAGCGGCAGTCACCAGCGCGGCCATAGTCGAGATGTTCACCGTCTGCGCTTGGTCGCCACCGGTGCCGACCACATCGACTGCCCGCTGTGCGACCTGCACCCGGTGTGAATGCGACAGCATGCCGTTGGCCAGACCGGATATCTCCGCCGGAGTCTCGCCCTTGATGCGCAGCGCTACCACGAACGCGGCCAACTGCGCCGGCGTGGCCAGACCTGACATGACTTCGTCCATCGCCCAGGTGGCGTCGTGGGCGCCGAGATCTGTGCCGGCGATCAGTTGGCCGAGTAGTGCTGGCCAACTGCGGTAACGGGTCGGCGCCACCATGCTGCGCCGCCTCAGCCGTTCGCGGCCAGCGGCCGGCGGTTGCGAAGCACCTCGGCCACCGTCTCGGCTGCGGTCAACGGATCCAGCGGATGGACGATCACCGCGTCGGCCTGCGACCACACTGCCAACCAGCGGTCATCCCTGCGCCGCACGGCGATGATCACCGGCGGACAGTGCATGATTTCGTTCTTGAGCTGGCGGGAAAGGCCCATCCCACCCGTCGGTTGCGCCTCACCATCAAGTATCGCCAGGTCCACCCGGCCCGCGTCGACCTCGGTCAGCACCTCAGCGATCGTCGCCGCCTCGACATAGCTCACCCGGCCGACGTCCGCTGCAGGGCGCCGTCCAACAGCGTTGATGATCGCCTCGCGCACCTCTGACCGGTGACTGAAAACCAGCACGGTGGTGGTCTCGCTCGGGGAGTTCATGAATTGGTCGAGGTCCTCGGTGTCGGGTGCCCCCGGACGGCCTCTCAGGTGCCCGGGTGCACCACGCGGCATCAGCGGGTCGGGATGGCCAGCCAATGGTATACGGGCCCTGTCGCACGCAACGGTCGGCTCGCGTGCTGTGACTCTGTGTGGCACGATGTGGCGTTGTATACCGCCGTTCGAAGGGCTGGCTGCGTTAGCCTCGTCACTCTTCGCCGTATCCGTCGGCCCCGGTCCCGGCGCGGCCGAGACCGTTCGTCATAATGCTTAGCGTGACCCCCTCGTCCAGCCTGGCTGCGCCCTCTATC
>JAICSB010000266.1 GCA_025937115.1 Pseudonocardiaceae bacterium
ACGTGTTCACCTCAACGGTGGCACTCCGTTGGAGCCGCGGGCTCTGACTTTATGATATGCAGGCGAACACTTGATTACTCTCATAACCGATGTACGTTTGCGGGCGCACATGGTGCTTGATGTGATCCAGCCATTCCTGCAGATACCGTTCAACTGTTAGCATTGTGGGACCAGCAGGCAATCCATCGCCTGATAATGCTGCGTGCATGTAGTCGAGGACAACGACGAGGAGCTGCTGCCGCCATCCGTACGCTCGTGCTCATACAGCTGATGCTTCGCTGACCGACCTCGCGCTTGGGCTGGTGACTCTTTACCTGCTCCGGCAGTTGCCGCGCGCCGGTGAGTGTCGAGACATTGGCGCGCGGCGTTCGCGTGGGCGGCGGGGACCGCGCTCGCAGGAGTTTGACTCTGTTTGCCTCAGCCCCGTCCGCCCCTCCGCCGCTGCTGTGGACGCGGCACCGCCCGAGGCTCTATCGAAGTGCCGGCCTTGCCGCCATTGCACCGAGGGCGAGCTTCTGCCCGGCGACTATGAATACCCCCGGCTGTTGAGAGTGGGATGGGGCCGTCAGGAAGTGCTGTCTTTGCCGGAGCTACCCTCTGCCTTCTCAACGAGGAGCTCAGCCTTCTCCTTGACCTTCTCGGCGAGAGGCTCGGCCTTCTCCAGAACCTTCTCGGCGAGTAGCTCAGCCTTCTTCTTGGCCTTCTCGACAAACGACTCAGTCCTCTCAAGGACCTTGTCAACGAGCGGCTCAGCCTCCTCGAGGGTCTGATCCACAACGCCCCTGATCTTCTCCCCTGAAGCCTCCGCTGAGGTGGCCGCTGAGGTCTCGGTTGAGGTGGCCGCTGAGGTCTCGGTTGAGGTCTCCGCTGAATTCATTGTGTTCGCTGCTCCCTTCGCTGCCAATCGGAGATACCCAATCCGTGCACTCGGAAGGGGTAACGGGAGGTGATCGACAGCCTAGTGCCCTACGCCCCTTCTTGGAAGCATCGACAGCTCGCGGTGCCCCCAGGTGGTTCCGCGTCCGATTTTGGGTGCTCTGCCGGATCTCCCTTCAGCGTGTCCATGAGTGTCTGCGTCCAGTGTCCGTTCCCCATCGCCCTCTTCATATCTGCTGTCGCTGTCTGGGTGTTGGGTCTCGTCAAGGGGCTTGGCCCCATCGTTCGTCAGGCGGTTTCTAGTGATCGTCGCAACGCCCGAGATGTTCGGGAGTTGCGATGGTTCATGGTCGGCCGGGTCCGGATCGCCGCGGGTCGGCGGCCCCGGCCCGAACGCGGCAAGCTGGTGCGCGATCCGGTGCTGCGGCAGTGGGTGCAAGACCGGCTGGAGAAACGGTGGGTGTTCGGAGCAGATCACCCACGCGCTGCGCGCGAGTTCCCCGACGAGCTGGAGCGGCGCGTGGTGCACGAGACGATCTACCAGGCGATCTACCGCCCGGAGCGGGGCGGGCTGCGCAGGGACCTGCCTAAGGTGCGGCGCACCGGCCGGCAGCGACGCTTTCCGTTCGGCTCCTTCAAGCTCTGCTAACCCGCCCCTCCAACTACGCCCCGAACCCCAGCTCAAGGCCACGCCCCGCGCCCGTGCCGTAATGGCCGTGGTCGAAACACGCGACGCAACCATTCGCCGCGGGCGCCAATGCCCGGGCCTTGCCGTGCCCGTGTCGTGTCTTGCCCTATTTGTCTGATAGCAGGTAGGACGATGTCTAGTTCCTGTACCGGGGCTGTCGATGTCTGGACATCTTGTGCCCCCGGTTACTTGTCATGGCCGGATGCACCAGCGTCGCGCGAAGCAGATCTGAGGGCGGCAGTGTTACCCCGCTGGCCGGTTTCGATCCATTCGCGTTGGCGGTGCGACTCACTCCGACCTGCAGCAGTGGCGGGATCGGTTGGACAAGCTCGGCGAGCCGCACGGCGGCATCGTTGTAGGCCATATCGGCTGGGTGATCGCCGGTGTGCTGACCCTGACGGCATCGAGGTCCGGCGCTACACCGTCGAGAGACACGACGGGCAATGAACGACTAGGCCTGATGCGGCTCCCGCAGCGGCCAGATCGGAGCGCTCGCCTAGACTTGTTCCACCTGCTGCCCGGTCGGGGCTGTGCTGGCCCGTCCCGTCTTTCCTTGAGGAGTACTTCGTGAAGAGCACCGTCGAACAACTCAGCCCGACGCGGGTGAAAATCAACGTCGAGGTGCCGTTCGACGAGCTGAAGCCAGACTTCGATCGCGCTTACCGAAAGATCGCCCATCAGGTCAACATCCCGGGATTCCGGCCGGGCAAGGCGCCTGCCCGGATCTTGGAGCAGCGGCTTGGTCGCGGTGTGGTGCTCGAAGAGGTGGTCAGCGCGATGGTGTCGGCGAAGTACGCCGAGATTGTCCAGGCGGGCGAGGTTCACCCACTGGGCCGTCCGGAGATCGAGGTCACCAAGGTCGAGGATGGGGACCACGTCGCGTTCACCGCTGAGGTCGACGTCCGACCGAAGATCGAGATGCCGGTGTTCAACGAGCTCGCGGTGTCCGTCGACGACGTCGCGGTGACCGACGCGGAGGTCGACGAGCAGCTAGACGGGCTCCGCTCCCGCTTCGGCACTCTCACTTCCGTCGAGCGTCCCGTGCAGCAGGGCGACTTCGTCTCACTGGACCTCTCGGCGACCGTCGACGGCGCGGAGGTCGCGGACTTGGCGACCACCGATCTTTCCTACGAGATTGGTTCCGGCCAGCTTATGGAGGGTATCGACGACGCGCTGGTCGGCGCCTCGCAGGGCGACGAGCGAACGGTCACCGCCGTATTGGCCGCCGGAGAGCATGCCGGGCGCGAGGCGGAGATCACGGCGAAGATCCAAGCAGTGAAAGAGCGAGAGTTGCCCGCGGCCGACGACGAGTTCGCCCAGCTCGCTAGCGAATTCGACACCATCGACGAGCTGCGCGCTGACCTTCGCACGCGGCTTGGCCGGGTCAAAGCGATGCAGCAGGGCGCCCAAGCCAGAGACAAGATCCTCGAGATATTGCTTGAGACCACCGAAGTGCCCTTGCCTGCGGCGATCGTCGACTCTGAGTTCGAGTCGCGTAAGCACGAAGCCCTGCACGCCTTCGAACACAATGAGGCGCGTCTCGGCCAGTGGCTGGAGCAACAGGGCCATACCGCCGAGCAGTTCAACACCGACCTGCGCAACTCGGCGGAGGAGACGGTCAAGGCGCAACTCCTGCTCGACGCGATCGCCGATACCGAGGATGTCTCGGTCACGGACAACGACCTCAGTGAGCGCATCATGTTCCAGGCGCAGCGCAAGGGCGTCAGCCCCAACGACTACGCCCTGCAGCTTCAAAAGGCTGGCGAGTTGGGCACTGTCTACGCTGACGTCCGCCGCGGCAAGGCGCTGGCCGCTGTGCTGAGCCAGGCCACCATCACCGATGCCAGCGGAAATCCGGTCGACATCGACTCGCTGATCGACTCGACGACGCCGGGGCACGCGGTGGTTGCCCGGTGATCCAGGCTGCCGATGACGTAACGCTCTGAGCGAACTGTGGGCGCGTTAGGAAGTAGTCGGTGCTCTCCTTCGTTAGGGTCGGCAGTGTCCACCGCGTCGGAGTTCGGATAGATCTCCCAGCCGGACCCTCACCCATCCGCAGGTGGCCTTGATGACAGAAGGCAGGCACACGTGACCTCCGACCACATCGCTTCGGCCGTGCCGCTGCCGGGCGCTCCCACGATGCGGGCCGCCACGGCTGGCCTCAACCTGACGGACTCGGTGTATGAGCGGCTGCTCCGAGAGCGCATCATCGTCCTCGGATCCCAGGTTGAGGAGAACATCGCCAACCAGATCTGCGCTCAGCTCTTGCTGCTGTCGGCGGAGGATCCCGACCAGGACATCAGGCTCTACATCAACTCGCCGGGCGGCTCGGTCACCGCAGGAATGGCCATCTACGACACGATGCACCTGATCGAACCCGACGTGGCGACCTACGCGATGGGCTTGGCCGCCTCGATGGGGCAGTTCCTGTTGTCCGCGGGCACCCGCGGCAAGCGATACGCCCTGCCGCATGCCCGGATCCTCATGCACCAGCCGTCAGCCGGCGTGTCCGGCACTGCGGCGGACATCGCGATCCAGGCGGACATGCTGATCAAGCACAAGCGTGAGATGGCGGAGCTCATCGCCGAGCAGACCGGTCAGTCAGTAGAACGGATCATCACCGACTCTGACCGGGACCGTTGGTTCACCGCGGAAGAGGCCCGCGAGTATGGCTTCGTCGACTACGTCCTCACCCGCGCCAACTCGTTGCCCGACGCGAGCCTGTAGAGCTTCGAGGAGCCCCGATGAATCACCTGCCCGGAGGCGCTATGCCGCACGATCGCATGCCCCAAAATCATATGTCCGAAAATCATATGTCCGAAAATTACCTGCCCCAGTCGCGATACGTCCTGCCCTCGTTCATCGAGCGCACCAGCTACGGGGTCAAGGAATCCAACCCTTATAACAAGCTGTTCGAGGAGCGCATCATCTTCCTCGGCGAACAGATCAACAACACCTCGGCCAACGACACGATGGCGCAGTTGCTGGTGCTGGAGTCCGCCGACCCGGACCGTGACATCTGGATATACATCAATTCACCGGGCGGGTCGTTCACCGCGATGACGGCGATCTACGACACGATGCAGTACATCCGACCGGAAATCAATACGGTCTGCCTCGGCCAGGCCGCTTCAGCTGCCGCGGTGCTGCTCGCCGCAGGGACTCCGGGTAAACGGATGGCGGTTCCTAATGCCCAGATCCTTATCCACCAACCGGCCACCGAGGGCGTGTTCGGGCAGGTGTCGGATCTGGAGATTCAGGCTGCCGAGATCCAGCGGATGCGCCGCCTGCTGGAGGCCACCCTGGCCCACCACACCGGGCAGACCGAAGAGCGTATCCGCGCCGATATCGACCGGGACAAGATCTTGACCTCTCCGGAGGCCAAGGCGTACGGGATCATTGACGATATTACCCAGATCCGGAAGCTCTCCGCGGTCAGAACCTGACCCTGTGTAGCGCGACACGCCGAGCGAGCAGCGCAGTCGTGTCCGCCGGCCAATGTCAGGAAGGCTGATCCTCCCGCACGGTGGGGTCGGACGGGTACCGTCAAGCACACACGCAGCCAGGCGCGCTGCACATCACGCGCCGGGAAGGACGAGAGGCCAGCGCCCATGGCACGGATCGGTGACGGCGGCGACCTGTTGAAGTGTTCCTTCTGCGGGAAGAGTCAGAAGCAGGTCAAAAAGCTCATCGCTGGACCCGG
>JAICSB010000634.1 GCA_025937115.1 Pseudonocardiaceae bacterium
GCTGGCAGCGCCACGTGCTGCGGGTCGCTGCCGTGCCCGTAGAGCACCGCGGGGATCTTGCCGGCACGTCGGGTACGGCGAGCGGCGCCTTTGCCGAACTCGGTGCGCGGCTCGGCGGCCAGACGGACCTCGGACACGGTTAGACTCCTTAGCAGCTTCAAGGCGAGATCGAGGTCGGCGGCGCCGCCTCATGATCGCTGAGCGGGCGCGCGATGCGACACGCCGCGTCGATCACGAAGAGCGCCAGGCTCTCCCTCGCCGGGGCAACTCGTCGAGTATAGGCGGGACGCGGTGACCGGGTCGGCACCAGGGTGGTCTAGTGGCGAGATCACGTCATTCGCTCGGGTCGGCGTTGCTGGCGTTAGGCGATGCCGTCGAACAGGCTGGTCACCGAGCCGTCATCGAAGACTGCGTGGATCGCCTGGGCCAGCAGCGGTGCGATGGACAGCACCGTCATCCCGGGAAAGCGTTTGTGGTCGGGGATGGGCAGGGTGTTGGTGAAGATGACCTCGCGAGCGCCGCAGCTGGACAGCCGCTGGCTAGCGGACTCCGACAGCACCCCGTGGGTGGCGGCGACGACTACGTCGGTCGCACCGCCGTCGAGTAGCGCCCGCACGGCGCCGGCCACCGTTCCGCCGGTGTCGATCATGTCATCGATCACCACGCAGAGCCGACCCTCGATGTCGCCGACCACCCGGTTGGCGATCGCCTTGTTGGGCTCGCGGGGGTTGCGAGTCTTGTGGATGAACGCCAGCGGGGTGCCGCCGAGAGTCTCGGCCCACCGCTCGGCCAGCCGCACTCGGCCGGAGTCCGGCGACACCACGGCCAGCTCACGCCCGGCGTAGGTGTGCTTGACGTGGTCGGCGAGCACCGGCAAGGCGAACAGATGGTCCACCGGCCCGTCGAAGAAGCCTTGGATCTGCGAGGTGTGCAGGTCCACCGTCATGATCCGGTTCGCGCCGGCGACCTTGAACATGTCCGCGATGAGACGGGCGGAGATGGGCTCGCGCCCGCGGTGTTTCTTGTCCTGACGGCTGTAGCCCCAGAACGGCATCACCACGGTGATCCGCTTAGCCGACGCGCGCTTGAGCGCGTCCACCATGATCAGCTGTTCCATGATGGAGTCGTTGATCGGGGCGGCGTGCGCCTGCACCACGAAGGCGTCGCAACCGCGGACCGACTCCTCGAACCGGACGAAGATCTCACCGTTGGCGAAGGCGTAGGCGGACTGCGGGGTGACCGCGATATCGAGATACTTGGCCACCTCCTCGGCCAGTTCCGGGTGGTAGCGCCCGGAGAACAGCATCAGGCTCTTCTTCGGGATCGCCGACATCGTGGAAAGGGTCATGCTCACTCCTACCGCGTCTGGTCACCGTAGGTACGGTCGGACGGTTGCGCATGCTCAGCCAGCTTCGCCGCGTCGGCGGCCGGAGTTCCCGGGCGCTGCCGGCTGACCCATCCTTCGACATTGCGCTGACGCCCACGGGCGACCGCCAGCGCCCCGGGCGGTACGTCCTCGGTGATCACCGAGCCGGCTGCGGTGTAGGCACCGTCGCCGATGGTCACCGGGGCCACGAACATGTTGTCGGCCCCGGTCCGCGCGTGCGCCCCTACGGTGCTGTGGTGCTTGGCCACCCCGTCGTAGTTGACGAAGACGGTGGCCGCGCCGATGTTGCTGCCCTCACCGATCGTCGCGTCGCCGACGTAGCTCAGATGCGGCACTTTCGCGCCCGCCCCCAGCTCGGCGTTCTTGGTTTCCACGAAGGTGCCGACCTTGGCCCGCTCACCGATCCGGCTGCCCGGCCGCAGATAGGCGAACGGACCGATTTGCGCCCCATCGGCGACCACCGCACCGATGGCGTGGGCGCGCACCACGGTGGCGCCTGCGCCGATGGTGCACGCCGACAGGGTCGAGTCCGGTCCGATCGTGGCGCCGGGACCGACCACGGTGCCGGCATGCAACTGCACTCCCGGATGCAGCACGACGTCCGGGGCGAGCGCGATGTCGGCGTCCAGCCACACCGTGGCCGGGTCGACGACGGTGACACCGGCTCGCATCCAGTGCTCCAGCAGCCGTCGGTTGTACTCCGCGCCCAGGGCGGCCAGCTGCACCCGATCGTTGACTCCGGTCACTAACCACGGGTCCGTGCACCGGTGCGCACCGACCGCCCGTCCGTCGGCGTGCACCACGCCCAGCACATCAGTGAGGTACAACTCGCCCTGGCTGTTGGCGGGGGCGAGCTGACCCAGCGCATCGCGCAGCACCTCGGCGTCGAAGGCGTACACCC
>JAICSB010000664.1 GCA_025937115.1 Pseudonocardiaceae bacterium
GATCGGGGCCTGTCGGCCGGCGAGAAGCGCATGCTTGCGAAGGCTCGCCAGATTCTGGTCAGCGAGCTCGCGCTCGCCGAGGGCACGAACGAGGACAACGCCGAGGTGTTACTCGACGAGGTTCTCGCGGCCGCCTCCTGAACCACTGCCTCCCGCGTCAAGCGCCCTGACGACGTCACCGACCAGTGCCTCGACCCCTGGGGTCGTGGCACTGGTGCCTGCGGCGGGGCAGGGTGTGCGGTTGGCGGCTGGGATGCCGAAGGCGTTCGTGCCGCTGCGTGGCCGTACGCTGCTCTGGCACTGTGTGCAGCGTCTGTTGGCGTCCGGTTGTATCGAGGTCGTCGTCGTTGCGGTCGGTGAACAACACCAGGACCAGGCCCGTACCGCCGTCGCAGAGGCGGGCGACCAGGTGCGGATTGTCATCGGTGGCGCGCACCGCTGCGACTCGGTGCGGGCGGCCCTGCGCACCGTGCCAGATGCCGAAGTGGTGTTGGTGCACGACGCCGCCCGCTGCCTCGCGCCGGTCAGTGTGATCCAAGCGGTAGCGCAAGCGGTATTGGCTGGGCACCAGGCAGTGGTGCCGGTCCTGACGGTGGTCGACACGATCAAAGAAGTGGACTGCGACGGCTGCGTGGTGGGCACTCTGGATCGGGCGGCCCTGCGGGTGGTGCAGACCCCCCAGGGCTTCGCTGGGGACCTGCTACGCCGGGCCCACCAGCTACCGTCCGGGCCGGTGACCGACGACGCCGGGCTCGTCGAGGCGCTGGGCATGCCGGTGACCACGCTGCCCGGTCATCCGCACGCTTTCAAGATCACCACTCCGTTCGATCTCGTGGTTGCTGAACTGCTGGCCGGCGGGAAAGCCGCTGGCCCGGGATGAGGGTGGGGATCGGCACCGACGTGCACCCGGTGCAACCCGGCCGGGACTGCTGGATCGCCGGGCTGCGCTGGCCGGGAGTGCCCGGTTGCGCCGGACACTCCGACGGTGACGTCGCCGCGCACGCGTTGTGCGACGCTGCGCTGTCGGCTGCTGGCCTGGGTGACCTGGGTGCGGTGTTCGGCACCGATGAGCAGCGCTGGACCGGGGCGCACGGCGCCGACCTGCTCACCGAGGTGCGCCACAGGTTGGCGGAGCAGGGCTGGACAGTGGGAAACGGCGCCGTCCAGGTGATCGGCAACGCGCCGCGGGTGAGCACTCGCCGCGCCGAGGCACAGCGAGTGCTGTCCGACGCTCTGGGCGGCCCGATCTCGGTGTCCGGTACGACGACTGACGGCCTCGGGATGACCGGCCGCGGGGAGGGCGTCGCAGCGGTGGCAACGGTGCTGCTCGTACCATTACCCGAGTGACCTTGCAGCTTTACGACACCGCGACCCGCAGCCAGCGGGAGTTCGTTCCGTTGCGACCCCGCACGGCGTCGATCTACGTCTGTGGTGCCACCGTGCAGGGCGTCCCGCACATCGGGCACGTGCGGTCGGCGCTGAACTACGACGTGCTGCGTCGCTGGTTGATCGCCACCGGCCACGACGTGCTTCTGGTGCGCAATGTCACCGACATCGACGACAAGATCCTCACCAAGTCCGCCGAGGCGGGCCGGCCCTGGTGGGAGTGGACGTATCTGCACGAACGGGCCTTCGAGGCCGCCTACTCGGTACTTGGCTGCCTGCCCGCGTCGGTCCTGCCGCGGGCCACCGGCCACATCACGCAGATGATCGAGCTGATGGCGCGGTTGATCGACCGGGGGCACGCCTACGCCGCCGGCGGCGATGTCTACTTCGCGGTGGCCACGATGGCGGACTACGGCGCGCTGTCGGGACAGCGTCTCGACGAGGTCTGCCAAGGTGAATCTGCAGGGACGGGCAAGCGCGACCCCCGGGACTTCACAATGTGGAAGGGTGCCAAGCCAGGCGAGCCGTCCTGGCCGACGCCGTGGGGCCCAGGCCGCCCCGGATGGCATCTGGAATGCTCGGCGATGGCCACCACTTACCTCGGCCCGGAGTTCGATATCCACGGCGGCGGGCTCGATCTGATCTTTCCGCACCACGAGAATGAATTGGCCCAGTCCCGAGCCGCCGGCGACTCCTTCGCCCGGTACTGGTTGCACAACGGCTGGGTGACGTTGTCCGGCGAGAAGATGTCGAAGTCCC
>JAICSB010000380.1 GCA_025937115.1 Pseudonocardiaceae bacterium
ACCAGGCCCTCGTCGACCACGCCGTAGCTCACCGGATACCAGTTCGACTCGCCCATCGCTCCCAGCGCCGCGGTGATCAGGGGCGGCCGGTGCGGTTCTCAGACCCGCCGCAGGTTGGAGACATAGGCCTGTAGTGACGCCGTCACCGCCGCCGGTGGGTCCCCCGACCACAACTCCTCCAGCGGTGATCTCAGGGTGCTCTGAGCTTCCCGAACTCCACAGCAGAGCTGTCCAGTTGATCTAAAACAGCTCTGCTGTGGAGTTCGGGAGTGTTAGAGATGATCAACTGGGTGCGGAGCGCAGTGAGAGTAACGAGGCTACCGAGGCGGCAACTGCTGCGATCACCCCCAGGTACAGGCCGACACCGGCACCGCTGGACACCGCGAAGGCGCTGCCCAGGTCGAAGTCACCCAACTCGCCGAGCCGGTCCACCTTGCGCGTGTCAAGCCCGCCGCTGGCGTCCGGAAATGTCACCCACCGCAGCACGATCGTGAGGACTGCCAGTGCCGACAGGCCAAGCGTGATCAACGGCCTGGACGCGGGCAGTGTCAGCCCGCCGCTGAACGCGCTCAGGAGCACCACTCCGCCGGCCGCGACCAGCAGGAGCACGGCGAACCATGCGCCGAAGCCTGCGTTCCAGGCGTCCACACCAGTGGATCGGTCGATTCCCAGGACCGTGATGCTGGCGCTGTACCAGGGCAGGAAACTGGAGATGTACGCCAGCAGGGCAGCGCTGATCACGACCCAGTCCAGCGTCCGCACCGCGCCCGCTTGAGATCCCGCCATGTCTGGTATGCCTCCCGGGGCGACCTTGGCCAAGCCGTGCAAGCTACCCTAGGGCAAGCCGCGCCGCACACCGGGCAACCACCCCAAACAGGCAGCAATAGATGCAGAGGAAGATCACCGGAGAAATGAGCGAGGGCAAGAACACGGCTAACTCGGTCGCCGATATCGAGGTCAAATGGCGGCGCGAGTGGGCCGACCGCGGCACTTACCGCTTCGACCGGACCAAGCCCCGCAGTGAAGTATTCTCCATCGACACCCCACCGCCGACCGTCTCCGGCACGCTGCATCCCGGCCACTGTTTCTCCTACACTCACACCGACATCATCGCCCGTTACCAGCGCATGTGTGGCAAAGAAGTCTTCTATCCGATGGGGTGGGACGACAACGGTCTGAATACCGAGCGCCGGGTGCAGCTGATGCTGGGGGTGACCTGTGACCCGAGCCTGCCCTATGATCCGAATTTCGGTATCCCGAACAAGCGCTTGAAGCCCACCGTGGCGATCAGCCGCCCGAACTTCGTCGAATGTTGCGCCGCGGTGACCGAAGTGCTGGAGAAGCAGTATTTCGAGCTGTGGTCTGCGCTCGGGTTGTCGGTCGACTGGACACAGACCTACACCACTATCGGCAAGCACGCGATCCACACTTCTCAGTACGGGTTCCTGGAACTGCTCACCAAGGGGCTGATCTACCGGACTGAGTTCCCCACGCTGTGGGACGTGGATTTTCGGACAGCCGTCGCGCAGGCCGAACTTGTAGATCGCGACCTGCCTGGCGCCTTTCACCGCTTGCGGTTCCGCACGCAGGCCGATGAGAGACCGATCTTCATCGAGACCACCCGCCCGGAACTGCTGCCAGCGTGCGTCGCGCTGGTCGCTCACCCCGACGACGAGCGTTACCAGCACCTTTTCGGCAGCACGGCGTTGTCCCCGCTGTTCGACGTGGCGGTCCCTATCGTTGCCCACGAGCTCGCCGAGCCGGGCAAGGGCAGCGGCATCGCGATGATCTGCACCTTCGGTGACAGCACGGACGTCATCTGGTGGCGGGAGCTCAAGCTGGAGCTTCGAGCGACCGTCGACAAAGCCGGGCGAATCACCCGGGAGATACCGCACGGCATCGTCAGCGAGCGCGGCCGGCAGGCATATGCCCAGCTTGCCGGCAAGAAGGTGGCACTGGCCCGCGAGACGATCGTCGCGCTGCTCACCGCGTCCGGGGAACTGGAGGGCACACCCCGGCCGACAGTCCATCCGGTCAAGCATTGGGAGAATGGCACCAAGCCGCTGGAGATTGTGACCAACCGGCAGTGGTTCATCCGTTATCCCCCCAAGAGCGACCTGATCGAGCGCGGCGAGCAACTACGGTGGGCACCGGAATACATGCAGGCGCGCTACGAGGACTGGGTCAACGGGCTCATGGGCGACTGGAACATCACCCGGCAACGATTTTCCGGTGTTCCCTTCCCCGTATGGTACCCGATTGAGGCCGACGGCACCGTGGCTCACGATCGGCCCATCTTGGCCGGCGTCGGGGACTTGCCGATCGATCCGTCCGTTGATGTCCCCAAAGGCTTCACGGCCGATCAGCGCGAGGTGCCCGGCGGTTTCACGGCCGACCCGGATGTGATGGACACCTGGGCGACGTCGTCGCTGACGCCGCAGATCGTCGGCCACTGGATCGATGATGTGGACCTGTGGCAGCGCGTCTACCCGATGGATCTGCGCCCGCAGGCGCACGACATCATCCGGACCTGGCTTTTCTACACCATCGTGCGCAGCCACTACAGCTTCGGCACGGTGCCCTGGGGCACCGTCGCGATCTCGGGCTTCGTCTACGACCCGGACCGTAAGAAACTGTCCAAATCCTCGGACAACAGCCCGGACACGCCGAGCAACCTGATTGCTTCCTTCGGTGCCGATGCCGTGCGGTACTGGGCAGCAGGTGGTCGGCCCGGCCTCGACCTGGCCTTCGACCGCAACCAGTTCAAGATCGGCCGCAAGCTGGTGGTGAAACTGCTCAACGTCGCCAAGTTCATCGGCGGATTAGGTGCGCCGCTAGCTGATGCGCGGGCGACACATCCTCTTGACACCGCCCTGCTCGTGCGGTTGAAGAAAACTGTCACCGAGGCTACCGCGGCCTTTGAGGGCTATGACTTCACCAAAGCGCTGCTGGTGACCGAGACGTGCTTCTGGTCTTTCTGTGATGACTATGTCGAGTTGGTGAAAAACCGCGCATACCAACAGGACAGCTCGGCGCTGGCGACGCTGCAGCTCGCCCTCGACGTCATGGTCCAGCTGTTCGCGCCGTTCCTGCCGTTCGTCACCGAAGAGGTGTGGTCGGCGTCCCACGGCGACTCGGTTCACCGCTCTCGGTGGCCCGACTCAGCCGCCCTCGGCGTGCAACCAGAGGCCGACGCCGCCCATCTTGATGCGGCCGCGACCCTGCTCCACGAGATCCGCAAAGCGAAAAGCGCCGCGAAGGTCTCCTTGCGTACAGTCGTCAGCGAGCTCACCGTGCACGCCAGCGCGGACCATTTGCACCTACTGCGTGCGGTCATCGACGACATCCGCGAAGCCGGAAATGTCGCCAAGGTGTCCACCCGGCACAGCGACAACGGCGTCCGTGTCGACGTGGAACTCGAGCCCGCTGTAGCGCAGTGACATCTGCCAGAGGCACTACTGGTAAGGACTGCAAACCCGGCCTATTACACTGGTGACCACGGGGTAGCTGATGTCTCAGCTTACGAACGTGCCGTATACGGCAACTTTGCACGGAAAGTTGCCAGGGCTGGCACATCCGCAACGTATCCCTCCACCTTTTCCTGAGGCTGGTGAGACGCATGCCGTCACTGTGCCGCGACGCTCCGCCCTCCGACGGGCGTGAGCCAGGTCTCGGGCTCTGGTGGTGAGCGGTCGGCGCGGGTCCAGCGCAGCACGAGCGCGAGCACGGCGAGCAGCACCGGCACTTCGCCGAGCATCCAGGCCGCAACCGCTCCGACCCGCTGGTCGGCGAGCAGGTCGGGAACGAAAGGCAGCCGCAGCGCGCCGTAGAAGCCGGCCGCCACGGGCGTCGCCTGGCTGAGTAGCCAGCTGGAGAACGCGGCGTGCAGCGCCATCACGGCGAACACCATGACGATCCGACCGATGGCCGGCAGGCCGCCCCCGGGCAGGCTCTGACCGAGTACGGGCCAGAACAGCGCGAGACCGGTAAGCAGGAACGCGGA
>JAICSB010000729.1 GCA_025937115.1 Pseudonocardiaceae bacterium
CGGCAAGCAGGCCGCTGCGATGCTCAGCTGGTCACCGAGTTTCGTCTCGATGTTGCTGACCGGGAAACGCCAGGCCAGTGAGGTGGACATCGCGGCGTTTCTCGGGGTGTGCCGGGTCAGGGGTCCGCAGCGCGACCGGCTGCTGGCCCTGTGCCGGGATCAGGACACGCCGGGCTGGTTCCAGCAGCACGGCTCCCGGATGCCCAAACAGCTGGTCACGCTGATCGACCACGAGAACAAGGCGGTCGCGATCAGTGTCTTTGAAGCGGTATTCGTGCCCGGTCTGCTGCAGACCGGCGAGTACGCCCGGGCGGTGATCAGCCGCAACGTCAATGTGCCGCCCGAGGAGGTGGATGACCGGGTGGCCGCCCGGCTGGCCCGCCAGAGCCTGTTCAGCCGGGACCGCCCGGCCGCCTTCACCTTCTACCTGCACGAGTCCGTGCTGCGCTTGCCGGTGGGCGGGGCGGTGGTGATGGCTGAGCAGTTGCGCCAGCTGCGCTGGATGTCGGCGCGCGCCTACCTGACCCTGCGGGTGGTGCCGATCGCGCTCGGCGCGCACGCGGCGATGACCGGGGCGTTTTGGCTGATGGAGTTCGCCGAGTTCAAACCGGTGGCCTACCTGGAAAGCGAGACCTCCAGCCTGTTTCTGGAACGGCCGGAGGAAATTCGGGCTTACCGGCGCATCCTGGCGGCGCTGGCGGATACTGCACTAAGCGAGGGACAATCACGGGAGCTGGTTGCCGCCCTGGCAACCGAGCTCTACGCGGATGGAGAGGATCATGATGACCGCGCGTGAGCCGGGCAGCATTGTCTGGCACACCAGCAGCTACAGCTACGGAAACGGTGACTGCGTCCAGGTCGGCTGGCGCACCAGCAGCTACAGCGGCGGCAACGGTGCCTGCGTCCAGGTCGCGCCCGCGCCGGACGCCGTACTGGTACGCGACTCCAAAGACCCCCACGGCCCCGCCCTAACCGTCCCCACCCCCGCCTGGCAAGCCTTCCTCACCACCTGTCGCTCCGCGCCGTGAACTCGACAAAACCGACGTAAACCGGGGCAAAAAACGTCGGTGACGTCGAGTTCACGGACAGCGCCTGCGGGCGTTTACGCGCGGGTGACGGTGAGGGCGCCGGTGCCGCCTGCGGCGCTGTAGTCGAGGTCTACGCGGACGGTGTCGCCGTCGGTGATCTCACCGGCCAGCAGGGCGCGGGCGAGTTGGTCGCCGATGGCGGACTGCACCAGCCGGCGCAGCGGGCGCGCGCCGTAGAGCGGGTCGAACCCGCCCATCGCCAGCCACTCCTTGGCCGCGTCGGTGACGTCGAGCTCCAGACGACGAGCGGCCAACCGGCGAGCCAGCTGCCCGATCTGGATGTCCACGATGGCCGTGAGCTCCTCGGTGGACAGTGAGTGGAACACCACCAGGTCGTCGAGCCGGTTGAGGAACTCGGGCTTGAAGTGCCGGCGCACCACACCGAGCACGGCATCGGTGCGCTGCCACTCATCCAGCGTGGGATCAGCCAGGGCAGCCGAGCCCAGATTGGAGGTGAGCACCAGGATGGTGTTGCGGAAGTCCACGGTGCGGCCCTGCCCGTCGGTCAACCGGCCGTCATCGAGGACCTGCAACAGCACGTCGAAGACGTCGGAGTGGGCTTTTTCCACCTCGTCGAGCAGCACCACGCTGTAGGGCCGGCGGCGCACCGCCTCGGTTAGCTGGCCGCCCTCGTCGTAGCCGACGTAACCGGGAGGGGCGCCTACCAAGCGAGACACCGTGTGGCGCTCCATGTACTCAGACATGTCGAGCCGGATCATGGCGTCCTC
>JAICSB010000123.1 GCA_025937115.1 Pseudonocardiaceae bacterium
CGGGAGGGACGCGCTAGTCGGTGAGGCGACGGTGATTGACATCGGGACCTCGATGGGCGACGGAGCCCAGCTGGGTCATACCTCCTCGCTGCACACCGGGCAGGCCGTGCCCGACGGCGAGCGCTGGCACGGGTCCCCAGCGCAGCGAACCGAGGTGGACTACCGGGCGGTCGACCCCACCGACTGCGGCGCCCTGAGAAGGGCCCTGTTCCCCGTCGTGCAGTTGTTGGGGATGCTGGTCCTGTCCGTGCCGCTGGCGGTCGGCGGTGTGACCATGCTTGCTGAGGTCCCACAGCTCGCCACGATCCTGGACCCGGGGACGCTGGCCGTCACGAGCTGGACATTCTACGGCGAGGCCCTGGCTGCCTCTTTCTTGCTCTTCTTCGGCTCTGTGCTGCTCGGCCTGCTCGTTGTGTCCACTGTCCCTCGCGTGCTCAGCCTCGCCATCAAGCCGGACAAGGTCTATCGCTTGTATGGCGTCCACTACTGGATCCACCGGGTGATCGCGCGCATGACCAATATACGGTTCTACACGCGCCTGTTCGGTGACAGCTCCTATATCGTCCACTATTTGCGTGGCCTCGGGTACGGCCTTTACCAGGTCGAGCAGACCGGGTCGAACTTCGGCACGGAAGTGAAACACGAGACCCCGTACCTGAGCTCGGTCGGTAGCGGAACGGTGGTAGCTGACGGGCTGTCGATCATCAATGCCGATTTCTCGAGCACGTCTTTCCGGGTGTCCCGAGCGTCAATCGGGTCACACAACTTCCTCGGGAACAGGATTGCCTATCCCTCGCAGGGCCGGACGGGTGACAACTGCCTCCTCGCGACGAAGGTCATGGTTCCCCTCGACGGGGAGGTCCGTGAGGGTGTCGGGCTTCTGGGCTCGCCCAGCTTCGAGATTCCGCGATCGGTCGAACGTGACAACAGGTTAGACGTGACGAGCACGGATGAACTGCGCCGGCGACTCACCGCCAAGAACAAGCACAATGCCGTCACCATCGGGTTGTACCTGCTGGTGCAGTGGATCTATCTCTTCGCGGTCACCGTGCTCGCTTTAGGCGCCATGGACCTCTACCCCTCGTTCGGTACGTGGGTGGTCGCGCTGGCCGAGGTACTTGTCCTCCTGTTCACCACCGTCTACTTCGTGCTGGTGGATCGTGCTGTCAGGGTACTTCAGGCCTTGCGGCCGCAGGGCTGCTCGATCTACGACCACGCCTTCTGGCGGCACGAACGTTTCTGGAAGCTGTGTGCGGATTCGTACCTCACGGTCTTCAACGGCACCCCGTTCAAGAACGTCATCTGGCGGCTACTGGGTGTTCGGCTCGGCAGCAGGGTCTTCGACGACGGCGTCTTTTTAACGGAGAGGTCGTTCGTCACCATCGGTGACGGCTGCACACTCAATGCGGGGACCGTTATCCAGTGCCACTCGCAAGAGGACGGCGCCTTCAAATCTGACCGCACCGCGATCGGTGTCGGCTGCACTCTCGGGGTCGGCGCCTTCGTCCACTACGGCGTGACGATGGGCGAGGGCGCGGTGCTTGCGCCCGACTCCTTTCTCATGAAGGGCGAGGAGATCCCACAGCGCGCGCAATGGGAGGGAAATCCGGCCAGGGAGGTTCAAAAATGAACCCACAGGAGTTTGGCGAGACAGTCGAGACATCCGTGGCGTGGTCACCGGGGAATAGCACCGTGGCAACAGTGAATGGAAGGGACGATCCGATGGGGATGCGAGTGGATGCTGGCCGGGAGTTTTGGCGCGGTGTGCTGGTCGCCGGCGGCTTCAGCGCGATCCCGCGGTGGACCCGCGATCCGGTGACGGGCGTTGGGGAGCACGAGGCGACGATCCCCGACGACCTCGTGGCGGCGTTGCGCCGGCTGGCCGACGAGGTGGCGGTGCCGCTGCGCTCGGTGCTGCTGGCCGCGCACGCCAAGGTGCTCGCCGCGCTGTCCGGCGAGCGCGAGGTAGCGACCGGCTACGTCACCGCCGATGGCGGCCGGTCGTTGCCCTGCCGGCTGACGACCCAACCCGACTCGTGGCGGACGTTGCTGCGCGCCACCCATCGGGCCGAGTCGGAACTGCTGTCGCACAAGGACTTTCCGGTCGATGATCTCAGGCGCGAGCTGGGCCTGACTGGACCGTCGTTCGAGACGGTGTTCGATCCGACCGGCAACGGCGGCGATCTCGCCGAGGACACCGTGCTGTGGGTGGGAATCTCGCAACGCGGCGGCCAACTCGTGCTGCGGCTGCGCTACCGGAGCGACGCGCTCGACGCGGAGTGCGCCGCCAGGATCGCCGGCTATCACGTCACCGCACTCGCACTGATCGCCGCCGATCCGGACGCCGAGCACGGGCGGCAGAGCCTGCTGTCCACCGAGGAACTCCACTTCCAGCTTGACGGGCTCGCCGGACCGCGCCGCGAGCTGCCGGACCTTCGGTTCCACGAGCTGTTCGAGCAACGGGTGGCGGCGCACCCGGACGCCGTCGCGGCCGTGCACGGCGACCGGCAGTGGAGCTACCGGGAGCTCAACGTCCGCGCCAACCGGCTGGGACGGGCCCTGTTGGCGCGGGGGCTGCGCCGCGAAGGTGTCGTCGCGGTGGTGACCGAGCGCAACCTGGACTGGATGGCTGCCGTCCTCGCGATCTTCAAGGCCGGTGGCGTGTACCTGCCCATCGAGCCGCATTTCCCAGCCGATCGCATCGCGACCACGATCTCGCGTGCCCAGTGCAGGCTCGTGCTGACCGAACCCGGCAGCACCACCACCCTCGGCCAAGCCCTCGACTCGCTGTCCGGAGTCCAGACGCTGTTCATCGACGCGGCTTACGAGGAGGACCACGCCGACGGTGATCTCGGCGTCGGCGTCGCGGAAGACCAGCTCGCCTACATTTACTTCACCTCCGGTTCCACCGGTGAGCCCAAGGGTGCGATGTGCGAGCACGCGGGCATGCTCAACCACCTCTACGCCAAGATCGACGACCTAGAAATCGGCGAGCGAGAGGTGGTCGCCCAGACCGCACCCCAGTGCTTTGACATCTCGCTGTGGCAACTGGTCTCCGCGCTCCTGGTCGGTGGACGGACCCTGCTGGTCGAGCAGGAGGTGATCCTGGACGTCCAGCGGTTCGTCGACAAGATCGTCGACGGACGGGTCGCCGTGCTGCAGGTCGTGCCGTCATACCTCGAAGTCGTGCTCTCCTATCTCGCGAGGCACCCCCGCGCACTGTCGGACCTGCGGTGCGTATCGGTCACTGGCGAGGCGCTGAAGAAGGAGCTCGCGCAGCGCTGGTTCGCGGCCGAGCCTGAGATCAAGCTGGTCAACGCGTACGGGCTGACCGAGACCTCGGACGACACCAACCACGAAGTCATGGACCGGGTACCGGACTCCGAACTGGTCCCACTCGGTCCCCCCGTCAACAACGTGCACGTCTACGTCGTCGACGAGCACCTGTCGCCGGTGCCGCTCGGCGCCCCCGGTGCGATCGTCTTCTCCGGGGTCTGCGTCGGCCGCGGGTACATCAACGACCCCGAGCGCACCCGGCTGGCCTACCTGGCCGATCCGCACCGCGAGGGCCAGCGACTCTACCGGGGCGGAGACTACGGCCGCTGGCAGCCCGGGGGCAAGCTGGAGTTCCTCGGCCGCCGGGATACCCAGGTCAAGATTTCTGGCTTCCGGATCGAGATCGGCGAGATCGAGAACACCCTGTTGCGGGTGCCCGGTGTCCGCGACGGTGCGGTGGTGGTCGCCGATCGGGCCAACCGCAGCAAGTACCTGGTGGCCTTCTACTCCGGCGAGCGGCCACTCGAGGTCGACGTCCTGCGCGGCCGGCTGGGTGAGTCGCTGCCCGGGTACATGGTCCCGGCGGCCTTCCACTGGCGGGAAAGTCTGCCGCTCACCGCCAACAGCAAGATCGATAGGAAAACGCTGACAGCGCTCGCCGGAGAGCTCGCCAGCGGTGACGTCACTGAGCAGCGCTACCACGCGCCGAGCACGCCGACCGAGCAGCGGCTGGCGATTGCCTGGGCGAAGGTACTCGGCATCCCGCAGGACCAGATCGGCCGGTCGGACCACTTCTTCGACCGGGGCGGGACGTCGCTGTCGGCTGTGAAGCTGGCGATCACCCTGGACCGTGCGGTGTCCCTCAAGGATCTCATCTGTCACCCGGTCCTCGCCGATCTGGCCGGGCTGGTCGATGGCAGGTCCGAGCGGCTGCCCGCCGCCGCATTGTTGGCTTCTGCTTGATTGGCTCTCCTTAAGTAGACATTTAGTAGGCATTAAGTAGGCACTGAAAGGAAACCACGATGTCGTTCTCATTCCCGGCGTCACTGCTCAACGTGGAGCTGCAACCCGGCAAACCCCCGATACTGCGGGCCGAGGCCCCCGGCGACGCGCCGAGCTGGACGGCCGAGCACCGGGACGCGCTGCGCACCGCCGTCGCCGAGCACGGTTCGGTCCTGGTCCGCGGCCTCGGGCTGCGCGACTCGACCGAGGTCGGTGCGGTCTTTGCGCGGCTGGCCACCGGTCTGATGACCGAGAAGGAAGCCTTCGCGTCCCGACGGACCTACTCCGCGGGCGTGTACTCCTCATCGAAGTGGCCGTCGAACCAACCGATGTGCATGCACCACGAACTGAGCTACACGCTTGAGTTCCCCGGCCTGATGCTGTTCGCGTGCCTGCGCGCACCCACCGACGGCGGCGCGACCGCGGTCGCCGACTCGCCGACCGTGCTCGACGCGCTGCCCACTGAGTTGATCGAGCGGTTCGAGCGGGAGGGCTGGCTGCTCACCCGCAACTACAACGACGAGATCGGGGCATCCTTCGCCGAGGCGTTCGGCACCGAGGACCGTGGTGCCGTGGAGAGCTACTGCCGCGCCAACGCGATCGAGTTCCAGTGGCAACCCGACGGTGGACTGCGCACCAGGCAGCGCCGCAGCGCCGTAGTGCGTCACCCGGTCACCGGGGCGCGCTGCTGGTTCAACCAGATCGCATTCCTCAACGAGTGGACGATCGATCCCGAGGTGCGCGAGTTCCTGGTGGACATTTACGGCGCCGACGGGCTGCCGTTCAATACCCGCTTCGGCAACGGCGACCCGATCGGCGAGGACGTCGTGGCGCTCCTCAACAGGGTCTATGAGGCCAACACTGCACGCGAGCAGTGGCAGGCCGGCGACCTGATGCTCGTCGACAACGTCCGCACCGCGCACAGCAGGGAACCCTTCGAGGGACCGCGCGAAGTCCTTGTCGCGATGGCCGACGCGGTACGCCTGACCGACTGCTCGCCGCTCGTCGAGGTGACTTCCCGATGACCACCGTCCGTTCGACCGCCGCGGAGTCCGCCATGTCCGAGCCGCTCACCGTGCCATCGTTCGCGGTGATCTCCGGTGCCCAGGTCCAGCACGCGCTGCACGGGCGCGAAAACCAAATCCTGGAGTTGGTCGAGGCCACCTACCGGCTGCACGGCGCCGGTGATTCGGTGAACCCGCCGTCCTACTTCCTGCGTTTCCCCGACCGCCCGTCCGCACGGATCATCGCGCTGCCCGCCTCGATCGGCGGGCAGGTGCGGGTGGATGGCCTGAAGTGGATCTCCAGTTTCCCGGAGAACGTGGCGGCAGGCATCCCGAGGGCGTCGGCCGTGCTGATCCTCAACGACCACGACACCGGCTACCCGTTCGCCTGCCTGGAATGCTCGATCATCAGCGCCGCTAGAACGGCCGCGTCGGCGGCGTTGGCAGCTGACTGGCTCAGCCGCGGCAGGCGGCGCCCGACGCGCGTCGGGTTCTTCGGGGTGGGCCTGATCGCCCGCTATATCCACACCTTCCTGACCGCCACCGGCTGGTCGTTCGACGAGATCGGCGTGCACGACCTGTCCACCGACAGTGCGGCCGGCTTCCGCGATTACCTGGAGCACTCGGGCACCGCCAGCGCGATCACCGTGCACGACAGCGCCGAGCAGTTGATCCGCTCCAGCGACCTGGTGGTCTTCGCCACCGTCGCCGCTGCGCCACATGTCAGCGACCTGTCGTGGTTCGAACACAATCCGGTGGTGCTGCACGTGTCGCTGCGCGACCTCGCGCCGGAGATCGTGCTCGCCTCGACCAACATCGTCGACGACATCGAGCACTGTATGAAGGCCAACACCTCGCCGCATCTGGCCGAGCAGCTCACGGGCAACCGGGACTTCCTGCACGGCACGTTGGACGACGTGATGTCCGGGCGAGTGTCGGTGCCGACGGACCGGCCGCTGGTGTTCTCGCCCTTCGGCCTCGGGGTGCTCGACCTCGCGGTCGGCAAGTACGTTTACGACGAGGTGCTCCGCTCCGGCGACTTGCACGTCGTCGACGACTTCTTCCACGAGCTGCGCCGGTACGGATGAGTGGCCGAGGTCGGGGCACGCCAAGCCGTCATGGCCCCGCCGGGGTCAGATCGCTTCGAGTAGCACGTGACCGCGTGGAGTGAGCTGCACGGGGCCTGGGCGAGAGTCAGGAGTGGCAATCAATCCAGCGCTCGCAAATCGAGAGCCCGCGAGCTGATCGGAGTAGAACAGACCGTCGATGAGTAGGGAGATTCCGACGTCTCCGGACACTACGCAGCGACCCGCGGCGACCGCCCGGAGAACGGCACGGTCCCGATCGCTCAATCCACCCTCGGTCGTTGTGGACATGATCGCTGTCCCGGGCCATCGGGTCGTCCATATGGGAGTCGGGGGTAAACCCGCCAATCCGAGTAGGAACGGCCCTAGCGGTCTTGCCCAGGGACAGCGCCCGGGACCGTGTGATCAGTCAGCGAGCTCCAGGACGGTCACTGTTCCAGTGTCGAGGTTGGCCACATAGGCCTCCATGCCGCTGGGCAGCACCGCGATACTGCTCGGGCTGCCCCCGGTGGGAATGGTAGCGGTGACCTGGTTGGTGCCGGCGTCAATGACGGAAATGTTATTGCTGCCCTCATTCACCACGTAGGCGAACCGTCCATCCGGAGCCCAGACGATGTCCCGGGGGTTCTTCCCGACCGGGATGGTCGCAACGACCTTGAGGGTGTTGGTGTCAATCACCGACACGGAACTGGCGTCGTAATTCACGTTAGCGACTAGGGGCCGGTTGGGGTGTACGGCGATGCTATGTGGGCTGGTCCCGACCGGGATGGTCGCAACAACTGTGCGGGTGGCAGTGTCGATCACTGAGACCAGGTTGGACTCGTGGTTGGCTGTGTAGGCGCGGCTGCCGTCACGGGAAAACGCGACCCAATGGGGGTTGGGGGCGACCTTGATCTGGCCGACGACGGTATTGTCGGCGGTGGAGACCACCGACACGGACGCAATGTCGTGGTTCGGAACGTAGAGCAGTTTGCCATCCGAGGCGACCGCCGGGAGGAACGGGCGCGCGGGTTGCGGGATCGTTGCGACCACGGTATTCGACGTGGTGTCGATCACGTCGATTACATGTATTGTCCGCTGATCGTTGTAGATGGTGACATAGAGCGTGCGACCGTTCGGTGCGAAAGCGAGGAACTGGGGTGGGCCCGCTGGGATGGGGATCGTCGCGGTCACCTTGTCGACCGCAGTATCCAGAACGGTGATCACCTGAATGTCCCGATTTGCGATGTAGGCGTGCCGACCGTTCGGGGAGACCGCGACGAAGCCTGGGGTCTTCCCCACTTGGATGGTGGCACCGATAGCGGGTATCGCGACTTCCGGGCCGTTGTTCGGCTCCGCGATGGGAGCGGGCTCGGGGAGCGTTGAGTCTGACGGTAATTGGTTAGCGACTACGGCCAAGACGAGCGCAATCGTCCCGGCCAGCACCAGTCCCACGATAGCGATCAGGACCCATCCCCGGCGTCCAACACCGGTGACTGCGGCCAGCAGCGAGCGGCCGGAAGAGATGAGGGTAGGGACCCAGGTGGGGGCGGTAGTTTCGGGCGCGATTCCCGTACGAGGCTGGGTCGGCCCGCCCCCCGATCCGGCCGCACGGTTGTCCGATAGCGGGGTGCTGAGTGGCGGAGAAGGTTGCGCGAGTCGCGGTTGCGCCGCCGGAGCCGGGATCCTGACGGACCTCGTATCCGGGCGGGTTGCGCCGACCCCGAGCGGGCTGCGGGTGGGGACGGCCGTCGCCTCGCGGTCTGGTGTGCGCTGCGCCGGGATCGCCATGACCAGACCATTCGACGACATCGGCGTCTGACCATTTTGTTTCTGGTCATCTCGTTGTTGATGACGGGTACCGAAGACTGTGTCCGCCGTCGGCATTGGGACCGGGGCCGCGTCAGCGGCCAGTGTGGCGGCACCGAGGGCGACAGCGTATTTGGGATGGGTGTCCACTACCGTGGGGCGTCCCAGCTCGGCTGCCACCATCTGTGCGACTAACGGGATGCGCGAGGATCCGCCTACCAGCAGCACCGCGCTGAGGTCGGTGGGTTGCACCTGAGCTGACTGAAGGGTCCGCGAGAGTGCTCCGATGGTGGACTCGATCGGGGCTCGTACCATGTCCTCGAAGTCCGACCGAGTGATGCGCACGTCGAAGTGCCGGCCGGGGAGAAGGACCGGGAGGACCGTCTCGGTGTCCACCGAGAGAGCCTCCTTGGCCAGGATGCAGTCCTGCCGCAGCCGGGCGAGCGCGACG
>JAICSB010000289.1 GCA_025937115.1 Pseudonocardiaceae bacterium
GTGGCAGTGTCAGAAGCCACCCGGCGTTGGAGCAGCTCCCAAAAGCCCGGATACCGCGCCTTCCAGTATCTGCGGATAGCGGCGACCGGCGTTCGCAGGTGCCCGGCGGCGAACGCGTCAGTCAGGTAGTGCGCAGCGGCGGCCTCCCGGGCCAGCGCCCGGGAAACATCACCACCTTCACGGCCGAGGCGCCATGCCCGGTCCAGTGCGACCTGGTGGAGGTTGCGGTAGGCCAGCAGGGCCGAGCCGAAGCCACTGCCAGTCGCGACGTCTGACCTACCGGGCGTGACGAAATGATCGTCATTGCTCGCCGCCAGGGCCAGGTAGCGATCCCGGACCCGTCGTTCCACATCGCTGCGGGCGGCGCCGGGGTGGAACCGAAAGTCGGCGAACTGCCCACTCGGTTCGAATCTGGGATCGACGAAAACTTCGTCCACGGTCGTCACCTTCAACGCGCAGATGATCTCGTCACGGGTGTCGAGCCGGATCCCCACCTCTCCCGGTGCGCAAGCCAGGCTGAACAACCTTCCTGACCCATCCGCTCGGGGTGGGTCAGCTTGCCGGTACTCGAGGCCGGAGGTGGGTGAACCGTGGGGCCGGAAGTAGTCCCCACTCAACGCGACGACATCTCCGAAGCTGAGCAAGAACCGCTCCTCGGCTGATTCACCGCCAACGTTGACCAGGGCGGCACCGGTGGCGGCATCGCCGATGGCGCGATGCTCATAGGCCCGCACCCCTCGAGCCTAGCTGGGGGCCGCTGGTCCTTACGGTAAGAAATCTCATCGATCGATCTGGCGCAACCCGGCCAGGCAGTCGAGCTACCCCGCCCGGGTCACGATGTTCAGACACACCGCGCCACGCGACCCGCAGCAGCACCGCCACGACCACCCGCATGGTCTGGGTCGGGATCGTCGAACGAGGCGGGTCCTCAGGCTTGCAGGTCGACAACGACTTTGACGTCGTCGTCGCGTTTGTGCAGGGCTTCGGCGAACTCGCTCATCGGGACCCGCCGGGTGATGAGCCGTTGCAGCCAGCCCCGGTCTGCTGCGGCGAGGGCGGTGGCGGCCTGTTCGTAGTTGCGGCGCGAGGCGTTGACCGAGCCGAACAGCACGGTGTTCTCCAGGACGATCTCCTTGTTGATCTCGTCCAGGCCGACCGTCACCGTCCGGGTGCCTGAGGAGATCCCGGTCAGGCAGATCACCGCATCGGGGGCCACCACGTCGGCGAGTTCGAACACCAGCGGACCGTGACCGGTGCACTCGATGACCACATCGGGCGCCACCCCGATCGCTGTCACGTCACCGGTGTGGAAGGTGGCACCGAGGTCGGCGACGAGTTGCGCCTTCGGGCCGATGTCGTTGCGGTCCAGGACATGGACTTCCAAGCCGCGCTGCACGCCCAGCAGTGCTGCGAATAGGCCTATTGGGCCGGCGCCGGTGACCAGGGCCACCTCGGGTCGCCACGAGGAACGGGTGAAGATCCGCTCGGTCTGCTCCCACGCCTTGGCCAGCACCGACGCCGGCTCCAGCAGGACCCCGCAGTCCCCGAGCCCGGGTTCAAGCCGGACAGCGAACTCCGGTTCGACACGCCACCGCGCCGCGCCGTATCCGTCGCGTTGCTTGATCCCGCGCTCGGTGTAGCGCCCGTTGCGGCAGAAGTCCCACTCCCCCCGCGAGCACGGTAGGCACGGCACCGGGTCGGGCCGGCGCACGATCCCGACGACCAGATCCCCCGGCGCGAAGCCGCTGCCCGCCGGCGCCTGAAGTACCGAGCCAAGCGATTCGTGGCCCACCACCAGGCGGTCGCGCCCCGGGGGCGGCCACCCGTAACCCTGCTCCACGATGTCGACGTCGGTCCCGCAGATCCCGAGCAGGCGCCCCTCGACGAGCAGCGCACCCTCCGCAACAGCGGGCTCGGCCACCTCGCTGAGCCGAACCTGATCCGGCTTGCCGGGCACCACCGTGATCGCCCTCATGTCCCCTCAACTCCTGCTGGTCCTCCACGATGGGCCGCACTGTCCGCTCCACTGACCCGCCGCCGCGACCATTGCCGGGGCATCAGTGAGCGCGGTGCAGAACCACTCCAGCTCCCGAGCACACCAGGCGGTCTTGCGCGTGTCGACACGGTCCGATCCCGTCCGCGCAGTCTCCCGCGGGCGCTACACCGGGGTCCGGGGCGTAAGGCCGAGGCTGTCACCGAGGCTAAGGCCGGTCCGGCGCTGAGGCAACACGAGGCAGGGCTATGCCTGCTGACCACGAAATACGCGGCCAGCCGCCGGTCGTGTCCGCGGCGGAAAGCCGACGACAAGTTCAGTATCAGATCACTCTGGGTGTTCGAGGTCGACCGGTGGTAGGTCGCGTACCTCGTCCTTGGTGAGGTGCAGCCGGACACCGTCGTCAACGCCGGCCACCGCGCTGATCGGAATGGCGACCCTTTTGTGGCCCCACAGGTGGCCCTGGTCAAGGAGTACGTGGGTCACGTGATGATCGCTGGGATCGATGACCAGTCCTTGGACTCGCCCGATGGCGCCGTCGGTGGCGTGGACGTGCTCGCCGCGGCGCACCTGCACCTCGCCCACGGGCACCCGGTCATAGGTGATCGCTTCGGGACCCGCAGCCATGCCCATTCCCGCACCCGCGCCCAATGCCCGCATGCCCAGTCCGTAGTAGGGCCACGACAGCATCTGCTGTTGCCCGTAGCCCCACTGTCCGCTCGCTCCTGGCAGGAACTGCGTCTCTTCAGCGTCGGTGAGCGCTTCGAACTCGGCGGTGGTGCACCGCAGCCGGATCTCCTTCGCCGTCGAGGCCGCGAGAGCGATGGGTACGAGATGACCCGTTCCTCGCCGATGCCTCGGTTCGACGACGAGATGGGTGAGCGTGCGGGCGATGGGATCAACGATCACGCGGCGCAGCTCCCCACAGACGCCATCGCTGCACGAGACTTCGCTTCCAATAATGAACTCCGTCGTTTCGCTCATAGTCGATTACCCTCCTCGGTTTCTTCCGTAGCCGTGCGGTGGCGCGATGCGCTCATGGCACCGAGGGAGCAGCGGGCGCCCCAGCGTTACCGGGTGTCGGTCGGGCAAGGCTGCAAGCGGAGAAGGAGGAAGCCATCCTCCTCGAGTATGTGGATCACGTCCAAGCCCAGCGTCTCGGCGAGCTCGTGACCGGCGAGGACGCGGGGACCGTTGCCCGCCACCAGGCGTGGCGACAGCGTCAGGCAGAGCTCGTCAAGGAGGCCCCCGGCCACGAGCTGAGCGTTCAGTCCTGGGCCTCCTTCGACGAGTACCGACGTTGCGCCGCGTCGGCCGAGTTCACGCAGAGCCCGGCCGAGGTCGACCGCGGTGTCGCCGCAGACCACCACGTCAGCGGCAGCCGACGCCCGGGCGACGGCGCCGGAGTCGGCATCGGCGGTCGTGAAGACGATGGGCCGGGCCCGCGCCTCGACGAAGAACGGCGAGCTCCAGTCGAGGTGGCAGGAGCGGGTCACGACAGCGATGGGCGGGACGGGGCTCTGACCACGTGCCAGGCGCTGCGCCCGGGCGGTGGCATCGACCCGAACCGGACCGTACCTCTCAGTGCGCATCGTCCCCGCACCGACCAGCACGACGTCGGTCAGCGAACGCAACGTGTCGTACAGGCGCTGATCGGCGGGCCCACCGAGACCACCGGATCGTCCCTTGATCGCGATGGCGCCATCAAGGGACGAGATCATGTTCGCCCGGACGAACGGCCGCCCGGGTGCCCGGTCGGCCGGTACGGCGTAGACGGCGGCCAGGTCGACCTCGTCGGCGCGGGGCGGGAGAAGCCACCGCATCTCAACCTCCCTGTCCGGTCAGTACATCCTCGTCATGGTTGCGCATCGGGGCCGCCCTTGGCGCCGGCCACCACTGCCGCCCGGATAGGCGACGGCACCGGCCAGGTGACACTAGCTGGGGTGCGACCGCGTCGCCGCAGTGCCGAGCGGCGGCGTCACGACCTGCCGTCCCGGTGGCGGGTGGACGAGGATGGCGCCGGCGCCGCGGGAGGTGAAATAGCTCCATCCCCAGTCGAGCAGGACCTTGAGCCGGTTGCGAAACCCGATCAGATAGACGATGTGCACGCCCACCCAGAGCAGCCACGCCGGCAACCCACCGAACCGCAGCGGGTACCGGCTGGTGCCTCCGGCGGATGGCCGCAGTGGCAGTTCAGCCACCGCGTCACCGCGGCCGAGCACGGCCATGATCCCCTTGTCGTGGTAGCGGAACGGCGTCAACGCCTCGCCGGCGATGAGCCGGGCGACCTGCTCGCCGGCGTGCCGGCCGGTCTGGATCGCCGCCGATGCCAGCATCGGCGGTGCCGCGCCGTGTGCAGGTGTCGTAACGGCGAAGTCGCCGGCGGCGAACACGTTCGAGTGGCCCGGGACCTGCAGCTGCGGGTCGACCAGGATCCGCCCGTGCCGGTTGACCTCCAGGCCGAACGCGGCACCGAGCGGGTTCGCCTGCACCCCCGCGGCCCAGATCACCGTGTCCGTGTCGATCCGATGCCCGTCGGCCAGCGTCACCCCGCCGGCGTCGGCACTGTTGACGGTCTCACCCAGGCGAACCTCGACGCCGCGACGTCGCAAATCCTCCAGGGCCCGCTTCGACGAGCGCGGGCTGAACGCGGCGAGCAGCCGCGGTAAGGCCTCGACGAGGATCACCCGCAAGGCGGTGGCTGGGCCGACCAGCTCCTGACCCATCGAGGCGAGCGCGCCGGCGGTCTCCACTCCGGTCGGACCACCGCCGACGACCACCGCCGTGATGGGCACGCGGGCATGGTCCAGGGTCGCCGCGGTCTCTTCGAGGCGGTTGAGCAGGTGCATGCGCAGCCGAACCGCGTCATCCAGCGTGTACAGCGGCCAGCTGTGCTCGGCCATGCCCGCGATGCCGAAATAGTTCGTCTCGGCGCCGGCGGCCAGGATCAGGTAGTCGAA
>JAICSB010000599.1 GCA_025937115.1 Pseudonocardiaceae bacterium
ATCCCACACCTGTGTCCAGTACGCATCAATAGCGTGCGGATCGAATTCTTGCGGTGTGTCCGTCGTCGCCATCAGTACTCTCAGCTTCCTCTGACTTTCTTATGTCAGTCCACTTAGTGTAGTCGCGCCAAAGCCGCGGCCCTGGCCGGGGGGCCACCGTATATCGTCCCGGTATGGCGCATTTCGGTGACCTGGCGAACGAGATCTACTCCGGTGGCCTCACCGGGCAGCGCCCGGAGCTGCCGATGACCGCCGACGGGCTGGAGGTCGCGGCGCGGGAGGTATTGCCGGTCGAGGCGTTCAGCTATGTCGCCGGTGGGGCTTCCACTGAGCGCACCATCGCCGCCAACCGTGCGGCGTTCGCCCGGTGGCGGATCGTGCCGCGGATGCTGCGCGGTGTCAGTGCGCGCGATCTGTCCACCACGATAGTGGGGACCACGATGACGGCGCCGGTGCTCACCGCACCGGTGGGGGTGCTCGGCATCGTGCATCCCGACGCTGATCTCGCTGTCACCCGCGCCGCCGCCGCACTGGGACTCACCAGCGTGCTGTCCACCGCGTCGTCGACGACATTGGAGGACGTCGCCGCGGCGGCACCGGATGCGGCCCGCTGGTTTCAGCTGTACTGGCCACGGGATCCGCAGCTGGCCGAGTCGCTGGTCCGCCGCGCCGAGGCGGCCGGATACCAGGCGATTGTGCTCACCGTGGACACCTGGTCGCTGGGGTGGCGCCCCCGGGACCTGGCGTTGGCACAGCTGCCGTTCCTGCAGGCTAAGGGCATCGCGAACTACCTGTCGGATCCGGTGTTCCGGGCCCGGCTGGACGCGCCACCGGAAGAATCGGCGTCGGCGATGCAGCTGGCGGTGCGCGCTTGGACGGAGGTATTCGGCAATCCGGCGCTGAGCTGGTCGGACCTGGCGCTGCTGCGCCAGTGGACCCGGTTGCCGGTGCTGATCAAGGGGATCTGCCACCCCGACGACGCCCGGATCGCGCTCGATCACGGCGTCGACGCCCTGGTGGTGTCCAATCACGGCGGCCGGCAGGTCGATGGCGCCCGGGCGGCACTGGACTGCCTGCCCGACGTGGTAGCCGCCGTCGGCGGGCGGGCCCCGGTGCTGCTGGACTCCGGTATCCGGTGCGGCGCCGACGTACTGATCGCGCTGGCGCTGGGTGCGCAGGCCGTGCTGCACGGGCGGCCGTGGGTTTACGGGCTCGGGCTGGCCGGACAACGCGGGGTGACCCACGTGCTGCGTACCCTGCTTGGTGATTTTGATCTCACCCTGGCGCTGGCCGGTTACGCCCGCCCCGCGGAATTGGGCGCGCACAGCGTCGTCCGGGACGTGATCGGTTAGCCTGCCTGGGTGGACGGAGAGCCGTGCTGGCTCGATGCCGAGGAGATGCGCGCGTGGCGCGCGTACGTGGTCGGCAAGGCGGTGCTCGATGCCCAGCTCAACCGCGACTTGCAGGAGTGCCACCAGCTGGCCTTAGGGGATTACGAACTGCTCGTCCGGCTGTCGGAGGCGCCCTGCGGACAAGCCCGGATGAGCACGCTGGCCGACCAGGTCGCGTCGTCGAAGAGCCGGATCTCCCATCAGATCAGCCGGATGGAGAAAGCCGGGCTGGTGCGCCGTCAGGAGTGCCCGGGGGACCGGCGGGGAGTGTTCGCGGTGCTCACGCCGCACGGTGCGAACGTCCTGCGCAGCGCGGCTCCCACGCACGTCCGGGGCGTTCGTGACAACCTGGTCGATCTGCTGTCCGCCCAGGAGCGACTCGTGCTGACCGAGGTCTTCGAGCGGGTACACCGGCAGCTGCGCAAGCCTGCTGTCGGTAACCAGCCTGATCCGGACTGTTAACAACCCTCCTCGCCGCTGACTCACCCCCTCCCGGCAGGCTTGCGCCGAATGGGGTAGTAGGTTCGCCGAACCCAGCCCGGCCTTCGGGGGCGGACGGGCATCCCGCGCGGCGCAAGTGGTGGAGCTGATGACAGATCCAGTAGCACGGGTAGCAGCCGATGGGTCAGGGGCCGGTCCCACGCTGAGCCCGGAGCGCAGGCCGTCGGGGGAGCGTTGCGCGCCCTCGCCGCCCCGGTTGCGGGTACCCGGTCGGGTGCCTGAGCTCACCCCGGACACCCCGCTGCAGAAGGTCGTACTGCCGGGACTGGTAGATCTGACCCTAGGCAACGTGGTGGTGCCGGGACGCTTCGATCCGAACCGGATCGCCGGTTTCGTCACCCGGCTGGAGGACGTTCCGGCGAGCCCGTCCGCCGAGCTTCTCCACCGGTATGGCTTGGACCAGGTCCCGGGCTGGCCGGTTACCGACGACCTGCATGTGCTGCGTTTCTACGCGCACAGCCCGCAGCTTTACATCGCTCCCTTCGACTGCAGCGTCTACCAGGTGGATCTCATCGAGCTCCCGGCCGGCACCGAGCTGTGGCGCATCGACTCCGCTGGTGACGAGCAGCGGGTGGGCGCCTACCTGCACCGGCAGGTCGGTTGGATCAGCACCGGGCCCCCGATGTTGGGCCCTGCGGGGTGGAACCGGCCCCCGGTAGCGGCCCGC
>JAICSB010000440.1 GCA_025937115.1 Pseudonocardiaceae bacterium
CCGACCGCGCCGCTGACCGATCTGCTCGACGCCGCCGGCCTGCAGATCCGTGGGCTCCGGGTGGCGCACGAGCAGTCGGTGTGGGACAACGCTGCCCGAGCCCGGCGAACCTACCGGGTCTTCGGCGAGCTCGGCGCCGGTGGCCGTGGTTGGGCCGCGAACCGCGCGTTGAGCCTGATCGACGGCGGGGTGCAGGACCGGTCCGCCGCCCGCGAGGTGCTCGACCTGCTCCACGACCCGGAGATCCTCGAGGTGGTACCGAACGAGCTGCTCGGCAGCGACGACGATCCAGAGCTGCTCGCCGCTACCGGCGAGCTGGTGCAGCGGCTGCTGGCCGCCGCCACCAAGCCGGCGCACCAGGCCGTCGCGCACTGGCTGGCCGCAGTGGTCGCCGAGCGTCGCGGACAGGTCCTCGACGGCGAGTCGCACGTGCGCATGGCGGTGCGCGCCGACCCGGGCTGGCCGTGCGCCGCCGACCGGCTCGCCTGGTACACCTCCGACCGCGGCGACGCCATCGAGGCGCTGGCAATCTGGCGTGGCCTCGGCGCGACCGCCGCGATCAGCGACGACGTGCGCACGCTGGAGCAGCTCACCGCGCCGGACGGTCCGAAGCTGGGTCGCAACCAGCCGTGCTGGTGCGGCTCCGGCCGCAAGTTCAAGGCCTGCCACCTGGGCCGTCCGGCGCGCATTGAGTTGCCCGACCGGGTCGGGTGGCTGTGCCGCAAGGCGGCCGCGTATCTCGAACGCCGCGGTGGTGCACCCCGCGAGGTCGTCTTCGAGCACGCCGCGACCCGTGCGGTCGACCCGTATGACGATGATTCACTGGCCGAGGCGCTGGCCGACCCCCTCGTCATCGACGTCGTGCTGCACGAGAGCGGCTGGTTCGACCGGTTCCTCGCCGACCGCGGGCCGCTGCTGCCCGACGACGAGGCGCTGTTGGCCCGGGCGTGGACCCTGGTGCAGCGCTCGGTGTACGAGGTGCTCGAGTCCCGGCCAGGGACCGGGATCACGATGCGCGACCTGAGGACCGGAGACGTCCTCGACGTTCGGGAGCGGAGCTTTAGCCGGGAGGCGCGGCGCGGTGCGCTGGTATGCGCTCGGGTGGTGCCGGACGGGCAATCGCACCAGCTCATCGGTGGGGTCTTCACCGTCGCGCCCGGACGGGAGCGTGACCTGCTCGATTTGCTGGACGAACACGACGGGTTGGCCCTGCTGGCCTACATCGCAGACCGGCACCGGGCGCCGGTGATCATTGGGCCGGACGGCCAGGTGCTTGAGAACGTTCCGGCACTCGGTGGGATCACGCCGCGGGAGGCTGCGGCCGACCCGACCAGGCGCGACGAGCTCGCCCGGCTGATCGCCAGCTTTCCCGAGATCGATTCCTCGACCGGGATCGTTGGGCTGCGCCCGACCCGACTGCGAGAACTGCTCGGCTTCCGGTACACGTAATGTGCCGCGATCGGATACGTATTTTCGCGATCAAATACGTATCTTCATACCAACGTAATTGGAACGACTATCTAAAGGGGTTAATCTGAGTAACTAGTTTTGAATGAGCACCGGGGGGGAACAATGCGTTTTGCACACTGCCTGGTCGCCGGCGCCGCCGGCGTGGCAGGTTCGGCGGTACTGTTCGCCGGTCCCGCGATCGCCGCCCGATTCGATCCGTCCTCGGGTGACCCACGGCTTTCCGGGCCGGGAGTCGACATCTCGGTCGCTATCCCCACTGGCTGGCGCCAGGTCACCGACAAGAGCCACCCGCAACTACCGCAGATGGTCTATCCCGACACCTGCTCGACGGGGGCCACGTGCGCGTCCGCCCTCGCGAGCGTGCTCAGCACGTCCGCGATCAATGCCCAGACGGCCGCAGAAGCCGCTGAGCAGGCCGTCGTCGGCCAGCCGGGCATCCAGGGCGCCACCATCATCAGCGAGGGGCCTATCCAGGTCGCCGGCCGGAGCGGCCACTACGTCCGGTTCAGCTACTCGCAACCAAACGGCAAGCTCCAGGCCGAGACGGTCGCCATCGAGACCGGCCTCGCCTCCTCGGGTGTGATCCCTACGTCGCTGGTATTCGTGACCGTGTCGGATCTGGCGGGCGCCCCACCGGCAAGTGTCATCGACGACATCGTCGGCTCCACCCAGCTGATTGCCCGATAGACATCGCCGGTGCGACTACAACGAGCAGTACCGGGGGCTGCTTTTCAGTGTCGTGGAGTATGGTTGTCCGGACACTGACACCGCGAAGTTGAGGAGCGCCCCGGATGCCGCTTCGTGACCGGGTCCAAGCGGTGGATCGCTCCAGTCCGCTGCCGCTGTGGGCGCAAATGCAGGAGGACCTGCGGAGGCGACTGACCACCGGGGCGTTCGCCGAGCGCTTTCCTACGATGGGGCGGCGGTGCAGGTAGCCGGTGCGTTCGATGAAATAGGCAGGCCACTGCCCCGAGGAACGGCCAGTAGGATTCGAATGGCCTTGTCCAGTACCACCGCGGTGATCCGTTCTCGGCCGCCGGTGAGGCGCACCCCACACTGGGAGGCGAGCTCGTCGTCTAGCCCGCTGTGGGGCAGCGCACGTCACTGCGCTGGCGCATGCCCCGTTCCTCGGCCTCCTGGAACAAGCTGTACAGGCTGTTGACCCTGAACTTCGCTCGCGTGGCGGCGGAGGTCACCGGGTCAGCAGCTCCCTGAGCCGGTCGGTCTGACTTGGGCTAAGAACGGGGCCGCCCTCCTGGCCAAGGCGTATCGGCTGCTGAGCGTCGAGTTTGTCCCTCAGCGCGGCCGTGAGGCCTTCGCTGAGTAGATCCCGCTCCGCACGCGCGATCAGTTGCTGTTCAGCGGTGGGTCCGGGTTCGCCGGGTCCGAGCACCAGCCAGAAATTGTCGCCCTTGGTGGCGTCCTTGATCTCGCCCATGCCGTCGCATTGTGCCGGCACTACCCGCCGGGAGGGCCTCGCCGCCGCTGTGGGTTCGTCGGTATCGCGGTGGTAGGCGTCCGGCTCCTGAATGAGCCACCCGGCGAGCGGCCAGGCGCTGAAGCCGAGTCCGTCGAGGTCGAGATAGACCGCGCGCCAGCCCGGCTCGCCGACAGCGCGGAAGTCCACAGTGACCCAGTTCAGGTCGATTACACTTTTCATAATCGTTTCTCCGTTACGTTTGTGCTTTGGTGCCATCTTCATGATCTTCTGATCATGCCCTACCGGAGTTCGTGCAGGGCAACCTACGAGTACCCGCCACGCCAGGGGCGAAAACAATTCGGAGCCAGCTTGGAAACATCGGGCGGACCCGCGCGACGCGTGACCTCAGACGTCGCGACGATCCTGGAACGCACATGAGGCCCAATCGGCGCGGCTCGCGAGCCCGATGGCGCCGGGGTCCGGGGCGTGTGTAATTTATAATAGCCTCCCAGCGGACGCGAGGCGAGTGCTCAACCGGCAGGTGGCCGGGGATCTAGTGAGACCACTTTCTGCCACGGGTTGCAGCCTGCGGTCTTGAACGCGCCGTCAGTCTTGCTGATGGTCACCGTGGTCGGACCCTGTTGGACACCGTTGGCGATGATCGAGTCGAAGTTGCCGTTGGTGTCCTTCAGCCGTGACCAGGA
>JAICSB010000473.1 GCA_025937115.1 Pseudonocardiaceae bacterium
GATCGCCAGGCCGGTCGGCTGGCCGGCGAGTAGCCAGCCGAGCGACGTGAGCAGCGCGAGCACCAGCACGGCGGGGACGAACACCGCCGCGACCCGGTCGGCCAAGCGTTGCGCCCCGGCCTTTCCCTCCTGGGCGCGTTGCACCAGCCGGGCCATCCGGGCGAGCTGGGTGTCGGCGCCCACCCGGGTGGCCCGCAGCAGCAGCCGCCCGCTGGTGTTGATCGCGCCACCGACCACGCCGTCGCCTTTAACCACCTCGCGGGGCACCGGTTCACCGGTAACCATGCTGACGTCCAGCGCGGACCGACCCTGCTCAACCACCGCGTCGGTGGCGATCTTCTCGCCCGGCCGGGCGGTGAACAGGTCGCCGATCACCAGGTCGGTGACCGGGACTCGGCAGGGCTCGCCGTCGCGCAGCACCTCGACGTCCTTGGCGCCCAGCGCGAGCAGCGTCCGCATCGCCGCACCGGCCGACCGCTTGGCCCGCGCCTCGAAGTAGCGCCCGGCCAGCAGGAAGGTGGTGACGCCCGCGGCGACGTCGAGGTACAGGGCGTGATCGCTGCCGGTGAGGACCGAAAGACCCTGGCCTAGGCCGGGCGTGACCGCGCCGCCGTTGAACATGATCCACAGTGACCACCCGGAGGCGGCCAGGATGCCGACCGACACCAAGGTGTCCATCGACGATGTGCCGTGCCGGGCGCCGGTGAGCGCGGCGCGGTGAAACGGCAGCGCGCACCAGCCGACCACCGGCGCGGCCAACGCCAGACAGACCCACTGCCAACCGGCGAACCGGAGCTCCGGGAACAGCGACAGGGCCAGTGAGAGGTCGCAGATCGGCACCGCGAGCACAGCGGCCACCGCCAGCCGCCGGCGCAGGTCGGCGACGCGACCCGCGTGCCCGGCGTCGTCGTCGACCGCGGGGACGTCATCGACCCGGCGAGCCGTGTACCCCGCGCGTTGGACGAGATCGATCAGCGCCCGAGGGTCGGTGTCACCGGGGCACTGCACCCGAGCCCGCTCGGTCGCGTAGTTGACCGTAGCCGTGACGCCATCGAGCTTGTTCAGCTTGCGCTCCACCCGAGCCGCGCACGCGGCACAGGTCATCCCGCCGACGAGGATCTCGTAGCGCCGCAGCGCCGTCGGGGCGGGACGTGCAACCGTGGTCGTAGTGATCGCCTCCAGCTCCGGGGCTCGGTGTCTTAGCCGGCTGCGGCGCTGGCCTCACTTGGCTCGACGAGGGGCGCCCCGCAAGCGCAGGTGTACACGCCGTCACCGGACGGGCAGTGGCATTCCTCGTCGATGTGAACCCGGCAGCCGCATTCCTCGTGCGCGCAGGTCAGCACGGTCCCCTTGGTGTATTGCGTCATCCCGACCTCCCCAGGCCAAGCCTCGTATGCGTAGGACAGCACGTTACTCCCGGCGACGTCGCCGAGCAGGACACGTTGTGGTGCATTGGTTTGCTGGGAACCGGGGCCCACCGGTGTGTCGGAAATCACTGGCTTGTGGAACTCCGCGGTCCAACATCTCCAAACCTTGCTGCCCGGCAGCACGATTGTCTGATATGAGGGTGAACCGGTAAAAATTATGGGATCCATGACCAGCATGCCGCTGCTGCCGGACTGGTTGCGAGTCGTCTGGGTGGTGGCACTGGGTGTCGTGATCGTGACGCACGTATGGCATGCCTACTGCAGACCCGGTCAGCACCGCTGGTGGCATGCCGGTCATATCTTGATGGCGGCTGGCATGGCGGTGATGTATGTGCCAGGTTCCATGACCGAACCCGGACTATCCCGGGTCGGGGTGGTGCTGTTCGGCGGCGTGGCTTTGGTGACGGCAGCAGTGACGGTCGTGCTGCGGCGCAGGGAAGGCGCGCTCAACCCGCTGTGGGTAGTCGCGGCGGTGGACATGCTGGTCATGGCCTACATGTGGCTGCCTGCCGCGATCCGGCCATCGCTGCTCGACTACGCGCTCGCGGCGTACCTCGGATGCCAGCTGCTGGCCTGGGCTCTGTGGGGGCGTGACCACGGCATCGCCCGACCGCCCGTACCGGCCGCCACTGCACCGATGATGGCCGGAGCTGGGCCGGGGAGACCCGCGGCGGCTCGCCCGTCGGCACCGCTGACATACCGGTCAGCCGCCGTCGGGTTGATCGCGGAGCGGGCTCCGGTGGTCCGCGCCAGCCTAGCCGTCATGGCTGCCAGCATGAGCTACATGCTCATAGTGATGTAGTACGCGGCTGGGGGACCGGACGCCGCCGCAGCAGGAGCCGGTACTGACGCCGCCGCGCCCGCGGCGAGAAATGCGGCATGATGGGATTTGTGTGCATCGCTAACTTTCCTGTGCTGGCGAGCTGATCATGGCGAGTGTCGAGCACCGCGACCCGGCAACGATGGCCGGGCCTGGCGGGCTGATCCACCAGGTCGAGCTGGTCATCGGTGGCATGACGTGTGCGTCTTGCGCGGCCCGCGTCGAAAAGAAGCTCAACCGGCTTGATGGGGTGACGGCGAGCGTTAACTACGCCACCGAGAAGGCGCGAGTCCGCTATGGCGACGGGATCACGCCCAAGGATCTCATGGCCACCGTGACAAACACCGGCTACACAGCTGAGCTGCCCGCTGACGCTCGCCCCGACGGCGTCGAGCTCGGTCCGTTGCGGGAACGGCTGGTGGCCTGCGCGCCGCTGACCATCGGGGTGGTTGCGATGGCGATCGCGATGGCGCTACGGGTGCGATGGCCGAACAACCTCGGGATGCTGTCGCTGATGCTTACCGCCCCGGTGGTCCTGTGGGGTGCGTCTCCATTCCACCGGGCGGCCTGGCGGAACTTGCGGCACGGCACGGCCACCATGGACACGCTGATCTCGATGGGTGTGCTGGTCGCCTTCGGGTGGAGCTGCTACGCGTGGGGTGCCCGTATCGCGTCGTATGTCCAGGCATACGGGACCACGTTCTCTATCGACAAGATCGATGCATCGAACTGGGATTACGATGGTGGCCCCAAGTTCTACTTCGAGGTGGCCGCCGTCGTCACGGTGTTCCTGCTGGCTGGTCGCTATTTCGAGGCGCGCTCCAAGCGGCGGGCCGGTGCGGCGCTGCGGGCGATACTGAATCTTGGCGCCTCGGACGTTGCGGTGCTGCGGGACGGGCAAGAGGTCCGCATCGCCGTTGACCAGCTGGTGGTCGGGGATGAGTTCGTGGTCCGGCCGGGAGAGAAGATCGCCACCGACGGGGAGGTGGTGCAGGGGTCCTCCGCCGTTGACGAGAGCATGTTGACCGGC
>JAICSB010000304.1 GCA_025937115.1 Pseudonocardiaceae bacterium
CTCCGGCGGCGGCGCCACCCTGGCCGAACAGACCGGCGCCCCGCTGCTCGGCCAGATCCCGCTGGACATCGAGCTCCGCGACGCCGGCGACCGCGGCGTCCCGGTCGTCGCCGCCTCGCCCACCGCGGCGTCGGCCGTCGAGCTGACCCGGATCGCCAGCTCACTCCCGATCGCCCGGCGCAGCCTGCTGCGCCGCTCGCTGCCGCTGTTCGTCAGCACACCAGCGGACAGACACACATAACCAATGCTTCGATGACCGTCTCCGAGACGGGCCGACGCGGGACTCGAACGCCGAACCTACCGCCTTACAAGGCGCCACATCCGTATTGACCATGGCTTCTACCAAGAGTTTCAGCGTCTACAGTGATCGTTCTAGTGGCCACGGTGGCTCCGGTGGCGCGTGCATAGGCCTATGTCACATGTCCGATTTATCTGCTGCCGTCGGTCCCTGACCAGCGGTTACCCCTTAGACGGCCCCGGAAGTTGTCGGGGTGGCCCGTTACGATCAACGGCGCAGTTCACGCACCAGCTGCACAAGCGGGGCATCGTCGGCAGCGGCGGTGCCCCGCTGTGCCGTTGAGGGCTCCCCCGTGGCCGCCACTCCACCGTGACCGACGTGTGCGGGGCTGAGATCGGCGAGAACACCGCCGTAAGCCGCTCACGGGCTACGAAGCGAGCAAAGCGCGAGAGCGTCGCGTACCGCTATTGGAGCCATCTACCGAGCCTCGTGGGTGGCGAGGCTAGTCGCTAATGCGCCGAATAGATGCCGCCATTCGGGCGGCAGCGCTAAGCGGGCTCTTTTAATTCGGTGGTAACGGTCGCGCTGGTGCAATGCCGGATTGCGGGGCACGTGGCGCAGAGTTGCGCGACTCTTCCGTGAGTCGTGCCCGTTCTTGGCGCTGGTATTGGTGGCCGTTGCCGAGTACCGGGTCGAACATTTCATGGCGTCCGATGCACGCGGCACCGGGCAGCCGAGGGACACCGGCCAAGATCTCTTTGAGCAGGTCTAGCGCGGCGTCGGGGTCCATGGCGCCAGTGTTCCCCCGGTGGAGCGGAACGGCCCCGCACGGTGGTAGGCAGCGGGCCGTGCGGGGCCGTTCCGGGGTGATCCTGGGTTAGTCGAACTCGCCGGACTTCACCCCGGCGGTGAACACGGCCCATTCGGTCGCGGTGAACGTCAGGTGCCCGCCGGTCGGGTTCTTGCTGTCCCGGACGGCACGGCCACCGCTGGGTAGGCTTGCCACTTCTACACAGGCTCCCTGGTTGTTGCTACGGCTAGACTTCCGCCATGCGGTGGGAGTTAGGTCATCTGTCATCGATGCCTCTCTTCGCCCTACTCGTGGGTTTGTTCAGCGAGCTGCGCGATCAACTCCAGGCTCTCGTTCGGACCGAGGGCCTTCCTGCGCAGCTCGCTGAACAGCGTATCTAGCTGGGACACCACCGACTCATCCTCGATGACGTGCCCACCCACGGCGTACTCCTGGTATGCGGTGTCGGCCAGCAAGTTGTCAGGGAAGCTGAGAAGGGTGAACGGTCCGGCCATCCCGACGTGCAACCCGAGCCGAAATGGCAGCACTCGCAGCTCGATATTCGGCCACGTTGCGCGGTCGCGAAGCTGCGCCAGCTGAGCAGCGGCCAGCGTCTCATCCTGTGCGCATCGTTGCAGTGCTGCCTGGGAGATGATCGCGGTCAGCTGTAGCGGGTTGTCTCCGACGAGTCGCCCCTGGCGGTGTAGGCGTGCTGCGACGTTTCGATCTACTTGCTTGGGTGACAGCGGTCTCGGGCCTCCGAGCGTGTAGATCGTCCGCATGTACTGCTCGGTTTGTAGCAGGCCGGGTATGTTCTCCAGCTCCAGGCAGCGCACCGACGTCGCGTCGTACTCCAGGCCGACGTACCCGACCAGCCACTCGGGTAGCCCGTAGGTGGACCACCAGCCGCGTTTGCTGGCCTCGGAGCGCAGCTCTTCGAGCGCCGCAAGGACGTCGCGGTCAGCCCCGTAGAGATCGCGGACCAGCACGATCAGATCCGACTTACTGGGCGGGTTGCGGCCCAGTTCGATGTGCCCGATCCGTGCGGGTGAGCACCCGATGGCCGTTGCCGCTTCCGGGCGAGTGGCGCCGACGGCCTCTCGCAGTCGCTGTAGTTCGATGCCGAGCCGACGACGTCTGACTGTAGGTCCTGCCATGGCAGTCAGCGTAACGGAAGTGTCTACACGTAGTTATAACTACCCTATGCTAAGTATCGTATAAATCCTGTGCGACACTTCCGTCACAGCAAGGCGTCAGCGTCTAGCCCGGAGGCGGGGAGGTCGGCACTCGTGACCCAGGTAGGCGCGCTCCCCAACGACTGGGCGACCGACCCGGCTTTGCTGGCGCGCATCCTGACTCGGCTGCGCGCGTGGAACCCAGAGCCACGGCGGCGAACACCCGACGCCCCGCAGTTCGGCGTGAGCTGCCGCCGCGCTAGCGCCGCCGGTCCGCTGATCGACATCACGCTGCCCTCGGACTTCGGCCGGTCGCCGATGGCGTGCCCCCCGCCGCTGTTCCGGCGGCCGGTCGCACCCACCACCACCCCGAGCAGTGAAGGCGGGTCATCCCATGGCTAAGCACAGGCTGGTGCCGGACACCACAGGGCGACGGCGCCCGATACGCACCCTCCATCTGGTGGACGTCCGCGACGGTCTAGTCCATCTTTTGACGCCTGACGCGCACGCAGCGGGCCTCAAACCACACACCGATTACGTGGCGCTGTGCGGCGCTGTTGTGCTTCCCGCTCCACTCGTCGAACCGGGTGGGCGTTCCTGCTGGGGTTGTGGGTCCGCGACCGTCACCACCGTCCCCAGTCAGAGAACGCGATGACCGACGCCGGTGCGGGCAAGCCCCGCCGCGACCCGAACCGCAGAGTTATCGACATCACTTGCTCGACGCACGGCGGTGCGCGGGGTTTCACTCCGCTGGTCTGCACCAAACGCGATGACCTCATCGAGTTGAATCCACACGCCACGGATGGATGCGTGCTCGTCTTCGACGAAAAGGCCGCCAGCGAATTGTTCGACGTCCTCGGGGAGTGGTTGGGGTGAGCATCAAGTGGGGGCTGTCCGTTGCTGACTGGCGTGACCATGCCGTTGATGACGGCCAGGACTACCCCGGTGGCGCACTGCAAGCCCGGTGCGGGCATTGGTTGATGATCGTCACCCCGTTGCGGGACAAATCGTGCGGGAAACAATGCCAGGAATGCGCGACAGCGATTACCGGCACCGCTTCTCCGCCCTAAGACTCCCGGCCGGGCACCGGTTGAGCGGAGCTGCGCCCCCCGTCAAATTGCTCCCCGGTGCTCCCGGTGACCGGCCGGGTTCCAACCGAATACCACGAAGTCGGAGAGAACACGCAATGCCGATCCCGCCCGGTGAACACCAGCACCGCCACGGTCACCGACCCCGCCACCGACGCATGCCCCTACTGCGGCGGTGCCAGCGGCGTGCAATCCACACCCGCCCAGGCTGGCGTCCAATCCTGGTCGTGCACGGAATGCGGACGTGAGTTCGCGTCACACGTGATGTCATGCTACTGAAACCGGCGCTGTGATCTTCGCGTAGAGCTGCTCGGCGCAACGAGACCCAGAAATACCTCAGCGGTCGCCGCGCACGCAGTCCAGGGCGCACCGCCGTGAAGAGCCGCAGGGCGTGGCTAGCGGAGATCGACAACTGACATGGCGATACCGCGTGGCTTAACCGATCTTGTCGGTGTCAGCGCATACCCTGTTCGCGTGGGTGATAAGAGTTCGATCGAGTGGACCGAAACCACGTGGAATCCGACGACGGGCTGTGACCGCATCTCCCGCGGCTGCGATCACTGCTACGCGTTGACCTTGGCGAAGCGGTTGAAGGCGATGGGCACTGCGAAGTACCAGACCGACGGGGATCCTCGGACGTCGGGTCCGGGCTTCGGGGTGGCGGTGCACCCAGACACGCTGGTCCTGCCATTGCGGTGGCGGGAGCCGCGCATCGTTTTCGTCAACTCAATGAGTGATCTGTTCCACGCGCGTGTCCCGGACGAGTTCATCCTCCGTGTTTTCGCGGTGATGCAAGCGACGCCTCGGCACACCTACCAGGTGTTGACGAAACGCTCGCCGCGGCTGCGGCGCCTCGCACCAAGGCTGCCATGGCCGACGAACGTGTGGATGGGCGTGAGCGTCGAGAACGACGACCACGTACGCCGCGTTGACGACCTTCGCCACGTGCCGGCGGCGGTGCGCTTCATCTCCGCCGAGCCGCTACTTGGCCCGATACCGAGCCTGGACCTCGAGGGCGTGGATTGGCTCATCGCGGGCGGCGAGAGCGGGTACCGGGCTCGCCCGGTGGATGCCTCGTGGGTGGCGAATCTGCGTGACGCATGCACAGACGCGGACGTCGCGTTCTTCTTCAAGCAATGGGGTGGGCGCACTCCGAAGGCGGGCGGCCGGAACTTGGAAGGCCGGACGTGGGACGCCGGACGTGGGACGCCCTGCCACTGGCCCATTCCCGCTGGACGCTGGGCAACCGGGTCGAGCAATCGCCGCATTCGGCTGTAGCTGACGGATGGCTGTGAGGGCCAGTGGCGGAACGGCCGTGGGGCTTCTGGACCGAGAGCAAACTCGACATGCTGTCGGCGTACCTGCCGGCATTCACCACCGCAAGTAAGAGGGCGCCAAGCACGGTCTACCTCGACCTGTTCGCCGGTCAGGCCACGAACGTCAGCCGGGACACCGGCAG
>JAICSB010000231.1 GCA_025937115.1 Pseudonocardiaceae bacterium
CGTGGCCGATGATGGCCACCCGCTCGACGGGGAACCGCAGATCGGACAGGCGGTCCACGGCACGCTCGGCGTCTGGGTAGGTGTCGAACACCGCGATGGGCCTGCGACGTGACGGGGTGGGCTGGGTCAGGTTGCTCACCCGATGGTGTGCGTGCTCGCTCATGGTTCGCCTCCTAGGTTCCTCGTGGGCTCGTCTTGGTCAGCTGCGGTGGAGGTCTTTTAAGGCCACCTCGGGGTCGGCCAGCCGGGCCGGGTCGATCTGGTCGCCGGAGCGGACCAGGGCGGTGATGGCATCGGTGAGGTCCCAGATGTTGACGTTCATGCCGGCCAGCACCCGGCCTTGGCGCAGCCAGAACGCGATGAACTCCCGCTTGGCGACATCCCCGCGGAAGACGACCTGGTCGTAGCGGCCGGCCTCGACGTAGCCGGTGTACTCCATCCCCATGTCGTACTGGTCGGAGTAGAAGTACGGCACCTGGTCATAAGCGGTCGGGTGGCCCATCATGTTGGCTGCCGCTGCCGGTCCCTGGTAGAGGGCGGCCGCCCAGTGCTCCAGGCGTAGGTGGCGCCCGAGGCAGGGGTAGTAGGCGTTGGCCACGTCGCCGGCGGCGAAGATGTCGGGGTCGGTGCTGCGCAGGTGCTCGTCGACGAGGATCCCGTTGTCGATGGTCAGGCCGGCTTTCTGGGCCAGTTCGGTGTTCGGGGTGATGCCGACACCGACCACGACCACGTCGGCGGCGATCTGGCTGCCATCGGCCAGACGCACCCCGCTGGCCCGGTGGTCCACACCGATGATCTCGGTGACCTCGACGCCCATTCGCAGCGTGACCCCGTGCTCGGTGTGCAGGGCGGCATAGATCTCGGCCAGCTCCGGGCCGAGGACGCCCAGCAGCGGCAGCTTCGCCCTCTCCAGCACGGTCGTATCGACACCGGCGGCCCGGGCTGCGGCCGCGGTCTCCAGACCGATCCAGCCCGCTCCGATGATCGCCACCCGCTTCGCCGTGGCGAACGCCGCCTTGATCGCCTCAGAGTCCTGCACTCCTCGCAGGTACAACACCCCGTCGAGGTCCTCGCCGGGCACGGGCAGGCGACGCGGCGATGAGCCGGTGGTCAGCAGCAGTTTGTCGTAGCCGATCCGCTCACCACTGGCCATGATCAGCTGGTGGGCCGCCCGGTCGAGGGCGGTGACCCGGGTGTCCAGGCGCAACTCAATGCCGTGGCTGGCGTACCACCCGGTGGGTTGAACGTAGATCTTCTCCTTCTCCGACTTGCCTTGCAGGTAGTCCTTGGACAGCGGGGGGCGGTCGTAGGGTCGCTCGGCCTCCTGCCCGATCAGCACGATCCGGCCCGCGAAACCCTCGGTGTGCAGGGCCTCAGCTGCCTTGGCACCGGCCAGGCCGGCACCCACAATCACGAAGGTCTCGTGTGCTGTCACTTCGTCACAACCTCTTCTCCACGGGAATCAGACGACGGCCTGATCACCTTTCGTGCGCAGTCAACCGGAATGCGGAAAGGACCCCATGCGGCGTCGGTCGGTCACGGTCCGCACCCGGGCACCGCGGTGGGAGGATGGTGAGAGACAGCACATCCGTCGACACACCGTCTGTGTGCCCTGGCTGGGAAGGTACGAAACTGCGGGAACCCGCCACTGTGCAGACATCCCCGCTGCCCCTGTTCGTCCTGGCTGTCTTCCGAGCACCACGCTCGACGTGTGCGTCGCCAGGGTCTGGAGCAACGAGGTCGCCGGCAGGACCCACCCGGGGTCTGCGCCGCACTTGTTCCCCACGGTACTACCAACAGCGCCCCCGCGCCGCGCGCCGCGGGGGCGACCGAGGCTCGCGGTTGCGCCGCGCCACCGCCGCTGGTAGGCCTGTGAGCAGCGGTTCTGGCTGACCCTCGCGGAGCCCGTCGGCGACAGCGTTGCTCTAGATCCCGGTAACGCGCTACCGAGCCTGTGCGCTCGGAAGAAACCGGGGAAAGGAGCGCGTTGCGCGTCTGCCCTGCGGTAGGCAAGCACCTCCTGGCCCCAGCGTCTCGCCGATGGGTCACTACCGCTTCGACTGGCCCGACCACGCTGCCAACGGGTGCGGACTGGCCGTCATGTCACCCCCGCCTTGCCCCGTGCGCGCGTAGGACGAAAGCGTCACATGACTGCAAGCGTTTGACGGACCATGCGATGGGCACCCGAGGAGATAAAGGGAGACGACGATGGCGACGAGGAATCCGATGCAGCTCGGGGTGGTCGGGCTCGGACGGATGGGGGCGAACATCGTCCGCCGCCTGATCCGCGGTGGCCACAGCTGTGTGGTCTTCGACGTCAACCCCGACGCCGTCACGGCGCTGGAGAAGGAGGGGGCGACCGGGTCGGCTTCGGTGGCTGAGTTCATCGGCAAGCTGTCGGCGCCCCGGGCGGTGTGGGTGATGGTGCCCGCCGGTGAGGTCACCGGCAAGACCATCGACGACCTGGCCGCCCACATGTCCACCGGGGACACGATCATCGACGGCGGCAACTCCTACTACCGAGACGACATCCGCCGCGCCGCCGAGTTGTCCGACCGGGGTGTCAACCTGGTGGACTGTGGGACCAGCGGCGGGGTGTGGGGCATCGAGCGGGGCTATTCCCTGATGATCGGAGGCGACGCCGACGTCGTCGAGCACCTCGGCCCGCTCTTCGCGACCATCGCCCCGGGGATGGACTCGGCGTCCCGCACCCCGGGACGCACCGGGAAATCCGATCCGGCCGAGCACGGCTTCTTGCACTGCGGCCCCAACGGCGCCGGGCATTTCGTGAAGATGGTCCACAACGGCATCGAGTACGGGATGATGGCCGCCTTGGCCGAAGGCCTCAATATTTTGCGCAACGCCAATGCCGGCAAACGCCGTACCGCGGCCGACGCCGAGACCGCGCCCATGGAAGAGCCCGAGTTCTACCAGTTCGATATCGACACCACGGCGGTGACCGAGGTGTGGCGCCGCGGCAGCGTCATCGAGTCCTGGCTGTTGGACCTGACCGCCGCCGCCCTGGTCGCCTCCCCCGACCTGACGGAGTTCACCGGCCGGGTGTCGGACTCCGGGGAGGGACGGTGGACCTCGATCGCGGCCATCGACGAAGGCGTCCCCACTCCGGTGCTCACCAGTGCGCTGTATTCCCGTTTCGCCTCCCGGGGCCTCGACGACTTCGCCGACAAGGCGCTGTCCGCCATGCGCAAAGGCTTCGGTGGCCACGCCGAGAAGAAGACCTGACGTGGCCAAGGATGCCCACCGCTCGCAGGGTCGAGCCACAAAGGAGCAACCCATGATCGATGCCATTCACCAGGCTTTGGGGCTGGGTCAGAGCATCTGGTACGACGGCATCCGCCGCTCGCTGCTGACCTCCGGTGACCTGCAGCGCATGGTCACCAAGGAAGGGCTACGGGGCATGACGTCCAACCCGTCGATCTTCGATAAGGCCATCGCCGGGTCGAGTGACTACACCGAGGGCATCGCCGAGCTGCGCCGATCCGGGCCGATGGACGCCAAATCGGCCTATGAGTCGCTGGCCATCGCCGACATCCGCGCCGCGGCGGACATCTTCCGTCCGGTCTATGACGACAGTGACGGCGCCGATGGTTATGTGAGCATGGAGGTTTCCCCGGAGCTGGCTCATGACACGGCCGCTACCGTCGCCGAGGCCAAGCGCCTGTGGTCGGCGATCGACCGGCCCAACCTGATGGTGAAGGTTCCCGCCACCCCGGCGGGGATCCCCGTCATCCAGGAGCTGACCGGCGCCGGCATCAACGTCAACATCACCTTGCTGTTCGGCCTGGACGCCTACGAATCGGTGGCGGCGGCCTATTTGGCTGGTCTCGAGGACCGGCTGGGGGCCGGCGGCGGCCTGGGCCGGGTCACCTCGGTGGCCAGCGTCTTCGTCAGCCGCCTGGACTCGGCGCTCGAGCCCCACCTGGACCGCCTTGTGCAGGGCAAGGTGGCGATCGCCAACGCCAAGGTCATTTACGCCCGTTCCCGGGAACTGTTCACCGGGCCGCGGTGGGACACCCTGGCCGGCGCCGGGGCCAAGATCCAGCGATTGCTGTGGGCCTCGACCAGCACCAAGAGCCCGGCCCTGCCCGAACTGCTCTACGTCGAGTCGCTGATGGGTCCCGACACCGTCGATACCGTGCCCCCCGCCACCTACGAGGCGTTCCGGGCGCACGGCGTCGTGCGCCCGGCGCTCGGGGAGGACATGGAGGATGCTCGCGCGATCCTGGCCAGCCTGCCCGGTCACGGGGTCGATCTGGCTGCGGTGACTGATCAGCTGGTGGCCGAAGGGGTGGACAAGTTCACCGTCGCGTTCCGCCAGCTGCTGTCCTCGGTGGAAGAAGCCCTGGCCGGCCCGTCGAAGACGGAACCCTGGCGGCTGCGCCGATCCCTGCCGCGGGACCTCGCCGAGCGGGTGGACGCGACCGTGGACCAGTGGCGAGCCACCGGCCAGGTGGCCCGGGTGTGGTCGCATGACGCCTCGGTGTGGACCGGCCAGGACGAGGACCGGTGGTTGGGCTGGCTCGGTGTGGCGCTGGACCAGGCGGCCCACGCGCACCGCTTCACCGATCTCAGCACCGCGGTGCGCCACGCTGGGTTCACCGACGCTGTGGTGCTTGGCATGGGCGGCTCGAGCCTGTGTCCCGATGTGCTGGCGGCCACCTTCTCGCCCAAGCCCGGTTTCCCCCGGCTGCATGTTCTCGACTCGACCGACCCCCAGCAGGTCAAGGCCACCGAAGAGCGGGTGGACCTGGCCACGACGCTGTTCTTCGTCTCGTCGAAGTCCGGCACGACGCTGGAGCCCAACATCTTCGCCGCCTACTTCTACCAGCGCATGACCACACTCGTGGGCGCAGACCGGGCCGGGTCGCACTTCGTGGCCATCACCGACCCCGGCTCGCCTCTGGAGGACCTGGCACGGCGCCAGGGCTACCGCAGCGTCTACCCCGGGGTGCCCTCGATCGGGGGCCGTTATTCGGCGCTGTCGAACTTCGGGATGGTGCCCGGCGCGGCCTGCGGCGTCGACGTCCTGGCCCTGTTCGAGTCGGCCGAGACGATGGCGCACGCCTGCGCGCCGTCCGTGGCGGCCCGGGACAACCCCGGGCTGGTCCTCGGGGCGGTGATCGGGATCTGCGTCAACACCGGCCGGGACAAGCTGACGCTGCTCACCTCTCCCGGGATCGCGCACCTGGGTGGCTGGCTGGAGCAGCTGCTGGCCGAGTCGACCGGTAAGCACGGCAAGGGTGTGATCCCGGTCGACCGGGAACCGCTGGGAACGCCCGAGGCCTATGGATCCGACCGGCTGTTCGCCTACCTGCGGCTGGCCACCGACGACGATACCGATCAAGACGCCAAGGTCTCGGCCCTGGAGGCGGCTGGCCAGCCGGTGGTGCGCATCGACCTGGCCGACCCGTCCGAGTTGGGTCGGGAGTTCTTCCGTTGGGAGTTCGCTACCGCGGTGGCCGGCTCGCTGATCGGGATCGATCCGTTCGACCAGCCCGATGTGGAAGCGGCCAAGGTGCTGGCCCGAGACCTCACCGACGGCTACGACAAGACCGCCACCCTGACCGACCAGAAACCCTTCTTCGACGATGCGGGTCTGGCGCTCTACACCGACGCCACCAACCACGCGGCGCTGGCCAGGGTGGCCGGTGACGGTGCCGGCCTAGTGGCCTACCTGGGTGCCCATCTTGAGCGGGCTGGGGCCGGTGACTACGTCGCGCTACTGGCCTACGTGTCGATGACCCCTACCCATGAAGCGATCCTGACCGAGATCAGGACCCTGATCCGGGACGCCCGCCGGGTGGCCACCTGCGTGGGGTTCGGGCCCCGCTTCCAACACTCCACCGGCCAGGCCTACAAAGGC
>JAICSB010000287.1 GCA_025937115.1 Pseudonocardiaceae bacterium
GCAACGCCAAGCAGGACGATCGTCAACGCCACGATCACCAGGCGCGCCATAACCGGGGGCCGCATCTCATTTCGCCGAAGACTTCGGTGTCCGCTGCCCGAGTGTAACCAGCAGTGGCAGACTCCTGCCGCTATGAGAACCTGCTGGGTTGCGAACATGATCGTCGCCAGCTCAATGATCGTGCTGGCGAGTTGCGGCACGGGCACGGGCGCGCGGCCGGAACCCGTTCGATCGGATCCCAGGCCGGCAGCGAGCCCGATACCGCCGGTGCACAACCCACGCGATGTCGCCGCCGTGGCCCATCGCACCTGCGACCTACTGACGTCCGAAGAGGCGAAAAAATTCGGTCTCGATCTGCCGCCGACACCATCGGAGGGTCTTTTCGGGACGGTGTACTGCGACTGGGCTCATACCACGCCTGAGCTATACACGGTGCGGCGGGTTTCCATCACCGTCTTCACCAACAACCCAACCTTGGAAGCCGAATATAACCAGAGTCGGGACCGCCCGTCCTTCGAGCTCACCGATATCCTCGGCTATCCCGCGCTCGTGTCAAGGCCAGCCGCGGACTCGCCCAGCTGTGCTGTTGATATCAAACTCGCGAACCGGCAGAGCGTCTCAATCAATTACGAGTCGAGGGAGTTCAACAACAATCCGCAGCACTCGTGCGAGGCAGCCAAGCAAGTCGCTGCGGCGGTGGTGATGAATGTGCCGCTGAAGAGTTGATGCGCGCGTCGGTGTACCTTGCGGCCAACTCATGCGGGCCCCCAACAGGTGGCCGGCGATGATCGCTTACGGCGCTCATCCGGCACGCTGGGTGCGCCTCCGTGTCAGACCCAGAAGACCCCCGAAAGGGCGCCGCTCGGCTGGGCATGATATCAACCGCGGTGACCAAGCCGGGTCAACTGACTACAGGGAGTTAACTATGAAGCGCAGCGCGGTGCGTAAGGCGATCAGGGCGGCGGCCTTGTCCCTCCTGCTGATGACGGCCTCGGGCGTCGCAGGCTTGGAGATGATCGGCACTGGCTCAGCGATGGCGGCCCAGCAGGACGCTCCGGGCGGCGACGCCCAAGGAGCGGGCACCGAGCAGCCGGGAGCCGCCAGCGACCCCAGCAGCCCTCCCGCTGCCTCCAAGCCCAACCCAGGCCCGACAGATGGCATCGTTCCTGCTGGCGTCGTCCCAAGCGGCCTCCCGCTGCTTGGGTGATTCTCCGACCGGGCATGCCGACCTTCATGGCCCGCCGGGTCTCGGCCTGACGCAGTAGCAGGGGCAGGGGCGCACGCGAGTATCCCGTCACGCCGGCGAGCTTTCTGGAATCTTCAGCGCCGGCGGGGCAGGGTGCCCGCGTCACCTGGTCGTCGCACTGGCTGCGGTCTGGCTCAGGCCGTTGGGGCCCCCTTTGCGGTGACCACGTCCAGCGCGGCTAGGTAGCCGTCGCGGTAGCCCGTCTCGTTGGGGTGATACGGCCCGACAGCGGTGGGCACGCTCGGGCCGTTGATCCACGGATCGGCGGAGCAGACCCCGTGGCCGGCGAACTGGCCTCGCACATCGCCGAGGTAGAACCCGAACCGCTGGCTCACGGACTGGATGACGCCATCGAGCACATCGGCGCCCTCGTTGAGCTTGGTGCGCCGGGCCACGTTCGGCACCTGCGGGTCAGCGCATCTCGGCGCGAGATCGAACAGCCGTGGATAGCCAAGCACGACCACCTGGGCATGCGGCGCGGCCTGGCGGATCGCGGTGTAGGTGCGACTCAGCCGGCCCCGCAACACGGTCCGCTCGAAGCCCTCCGCGGCGTCGACCGCGGCGAAGCAGGTGCCATCGCTTTCGGCGGTCGTGCAGGTCTGCAGCACGGGACCGAATCCCGCATCGTTGCCGCCGATGGTGATCGTCACGAGGTCAGTGCCGGGCTGCAGAGCCGAAATCTGGCTGGCGAGCACATCGGCGGTGGTGGCCCCGGAGCAGGCGGCGAATCCAAAACTGGCCGGGTGGTGCTCCACAACCCACTGCGGCGGGTATGACAACGGGCTGCGGGCACAGGCCCCGCTGGTCGGGTCGTAGACGCCAGTGCCTACTCCCGAGGAGTAGGAGTCGCCCAAGGCGACGTAGTCCCCCACGCCCGCGGGTTGGCTGGCGGCCGCGGTCGAGGGGACAGCGACCACCCCGACCACCCCCGCCAGCAACACCGTTGCTCGACCTACCCACCTCGGCTGGCGCTTGGCCATCAGATCTTCCCCCGGGAGTGAATCGGAGCCGAATAATGTGGCCCCGAGCCCGAAGGATATGCATCGCAGGCGGTGGCTGACAGTGACCATCGACGGCGTGTCGCGCTAGCAGTCAGGGAGGCTGGCACCGCTCGGGTGTGGGCCCCGCTAGCATGACCGCGCTTGCGCACCCTCCGCACGCGGCCCAAGCCTGCGGGCGCGCCGAGGGCGCAGACACCGACCGAGATCAGGATGGCCTCCGGGGAAGCCGAAGAGTTTAAGGGAGTGACTGGGTAATGCCGAACGAGTCGCCTGCAGACGGTGCTTCCGAGCCGGCCAGTCCGTTTCCGCCGGCGTTTCGTTGGGAGACCTCGACCCAGGAGGCGTCGACGCAGGTCATTGGCGCGGTAGGGCGCGACACTGCCCTTCGCGACCCGTCCCTCGACGAGGCCCGCGAAAGCTCGACGCCGCCCTGGGCCGAGTTGGAGCCGCCGCCCATCGCCGAAGCGAAGAGCGACTGGCTACACCTGGGCCCTGAGGAGTTCCAGAGTCCGGCGCCGCAGTCCCGATCCAAGCAGATCATCGGGATCGCGGTGCTGGCAGTCGTCGTGCTGGGACTGGCCGGAGCCGCGGTGGCGTACTTCCTTGCTGGGGGATCGTCGAACCGGACGGGGCAGACCACAGCGCCCCCGACGACGACGGCCCCCCGGATACAGCCTGTACTGCCCAGTGCCCCGGCGGCCGTGCCGCCGGTGACTGCCGACACCCCGCTTCCTACTCCCTCGGCCCCTCCGGCGGCACCTGCCGCCCCGGCGCCGCCGGACGCATCCGGCAATCCCGAACCTTCCGCGGCTCCAGCCGCACCGCCGCCCGCTGGACTCGTACCGAACCCACCACTGCACCGATCGGCAAGCGGCAGCAGCCAGGGACGCGCCGCGGGCTCCGCGCCGCACACCACGAGCCGTCCCGCCTCCGAGGCACCCCCGCCGCCTCCGGCGGCCACGTCCGCCCCTGACGGGTCCGCCCCTGATGGATTCACCGTTGTGCCGGCTAAACCGTGGAAACCACAGGCGCCGCAATAAGCTGCCGGTGTGACCACTACGCAGGCCGTCCGCCCAGCGACGGTGACGCTCGCTGCTAGCGCCGATCTGCTCGCGGTGCTGGTGTTCTCCGCCGTGGGGCGAGGCTCACATGCCGAGGGGATCGATGCGTTCGGAGTATTGACCACCGCAGCGCCGTTCCTACTCGGGTTGGTGATCGGATGGCTGGTTGGCCGGGCCTGGCGCGCCCCGCTGCGGCTTCCCGTCGGGGTGGCGGTCTGGGTCGGCGTCGTTGTTGTCGGTCTCGGCGTACGCACCGCCTTCACCCATCGGCTGCCGCTGACGTTCGTGGTTGTCGCCGCCGTGAGCCTGGCGGTGTTCCTCCTCGGCTGGCGAGCCCTAGTGCACCTCATCGCGCGCTCGCGCGCGGCCAGGTAGCGACGTGCGGAAGACGTAATCCCAATACGGCGCGCTCACGCCGAAGTCTCCTCGGGCGTCCGCGAAGTGGTGCCGCAGATGCCGCGCCCGCAGCCAGCGGACCAGCGCCGTCCTCGGCCGGCCGACATGCAGATACGCGTGCAGCAGGTCATAGGCGAGATACCCGCCACCCCAGCCGGCCGCGAACGGCAGCCACCAGGCCCCTGGCAACAGCAGCCAGCACAGGGCCGCCGCTGCGGCACCGATCGGAACGCTCGCCGCCGGCGACGTGACGATCCGCCGCGGGTCGTTGGGGTAGTCGTGATGCACTCCGTGAATAGCCCACACAATCGATTCGCTCCGCGGGCCGCGTGGCTGGAAATGAAACACCGCACGATGCACCCAGTACTCCGCCAGGGTCCAAGTGAGGTAGCCCGCCGCCATCAGCGCGATCGCGACGAGGACGCCAGCCCGTTGCACACCCCACGCCGCCAGCGCGACGATCACCGGCCCATACAGCAACAGCGGCACGACAGGGTGGGTGCGGGTCAGCGAATTCAACAGCCGCGAGTTGAACATCGGCGGTGCAGCGCTGAGGATTTCCGACCGGCTTGGCCCCATATCAGCAGATTAGGGGATATGTCATGCGCGGGACAGGACGATCTCAGAGTTGGGGACCGCGCACGGTCCACGTCTCCACTACGACGGTGCGAGTGAGCATCACCCACGACTCGCCGGTGATCGGCTCGGAGGGCGTTGGCGTGATGGCCGATCCGGCGAGCCGCGCGAGTTGCCCGGGTGCAGGCAGCGTTCGTCGTAGAGCGACGTGGAGTAGCAGGCCAGCGGCGGTCACTAGGGCAGCGCCGCGTTAGTCCTTCGGGGGTTGATCCAGGCGTCGGTTCAGCGAGGCCAACAGCACAGCCAAGCACTTCTGCGGGATCTACGACGCCACGCTCCTCACGACCGCATGATCCACCGATGAACTCAGGCGGCGCTGCACCAACACGACAGTCTGTGATGTCGAGGTGTTGCCGTTGGTCATCACCTCATCAATCGCGGACTCGGTGCCATTCCCAGCCGGCTCTCGTATCAAGATCACGGTTTGTGTGCCGAAAACGACACGTCGTGTCGTTTTCGGCAGGTTAGTCGCCGGAGGGAGTTGCACCCACCGGCGCTCGTTGAACCCTGCGGGACACTCACGCGTCAAACGGCTCCCCTCGCCCATTGCGATGGGCGCGGGGTTGGGGGTGTGGGTTCTAAGCCGGCGCAGTTCCTGTGGTCAAGCCGGTGATGTTGCCGGCGGGATCGGAAAACATCGCGATCCAAAAGTCGCCCA
>JAICSB010000391.1 GCA_025937115.1 Pseudonocardiaceae bacterium
AATGGGACGACGTCATCCACCGCAGACCCCGAAACCACCCGGCGACCAGGTCAAGGCGGCAGACACGACAACCTCCTGAAGACATCCGACAGCCACTGCCGACCAGCCTTCCCGGCGCACCGACACTCACCCTAGCCACCGTCCCCGACACCAACCACACGAGACAACTGCGTTGGTCGTACCCTGCCGCGGTGCCTATCCGCGCTGGCCGTGACGTCGGGGATCGACGCCGGCTGGGGTGGGTGATCGCGGCGCTGGCGCTGGTCACCGGGGTGTTGGGGATCCTGGTGATGCTCGCGCCGGTGATCGCCGACGATCCGGTGGTGAGCTGGCCACGTGCCGGCCAGCCTCCCAGCTCCACGGTGCTGCCACTGTCGCCCTACCGCCCGTTACAGCTCACCGCGACGGTTCCGTGCGCGACGCTGCGAGCGCTGGACGCCCGCCCGGGTGGGGGGGAGGCGCTGCGCACGGTGCCCGCCGACGTGGGCACCGCCCCGGGCGAGGGCCTGGTGGTGACCGCGGAGCAGGGCGTCGTGACGGTCACCGCCTCCGGTGCCGAGGTGCTACGCCAGGCGCTGCCCGGCGGCCCCTGCACCTACCAGGTGCTCGCCGATGCGGGTGGCGTGCGGGTGACCCGGGACGGTGCCCGCGTCGGCACGCGGACGGATCTGCTGGTTCCGCAGGTCGCTGAGCTGCAGACCGACGCGGTGGGAGCCAGCGGTCTTTCGGTACAGCTACACACCGACGCGCGGTACCAGTCGCATCCCACGTTGCTCAAGACGGCATTGCTGATCGCGCACGGTCTCGCGCTGGCGGCGCTGCTCGTGCTGGCCTGGCGGTGGTGGCGGGGTGCTGGACCCGGCCTGGTCCGGCCGCGGCTGTCGTGGGCCGATGCTGTGGTCGTCGCGGTGTCGGGGTTCTGGGTACTAGTGGGACCGGTCAACATCGACGACTCGTGGTATCTGCTGATGGCTCGCAACGCGATGCAGTCGGGCTACCTCGGCAATGTCATCTACCAGTTCAACGTCACCGAGAACCCGTTCGTCGCCAGCCAGTACGTGATGCAGGCCTGGGGCGCCCTCGACGGCGACTGGAGCCTGGGCTGGATGCGGTTGCTGCCACTGGCCTACGGGCTGGCGACCTACGCGCTACTTCGGGTGCTGGTCGCCACGGCGCTGGGCCGGGTGGCCCAGCGCCCCGTGGTGGCGTGGGCGGTGGCGGCCGCGCACCTGCTGTGGTGGCTGCCCTACGGCATGACGCTGCGCCCAGAACCGCTGATCGCGCTGGGCACCGCAGGGGTACTCGTGTTGTCCGAGTTGGCCCGCCGGCGTCGCTCGGTGGGGGTGTACGCCGTCGCTGTCGCCGTCGCCGCGCTCACCGTGACGGTGTCGCCCACCGGTCTGGTCGCCGCCGCACCGTTGGTGGTGTCGCTGCCATGGCTGTGGCAGTGGTGGCGCAGCGAGTCTGCGCTCAGCCGGGTCACGGCGGTGTTATTGGTGGGCGCGGCCGCCTCGATCGTCATCCCGGTCGGCTTCGCCGACGCCACCCTGGGCGATGTGCTGGAATCGGTCGCGGTGCACCGCTGGTACTACCGTCAGCACGCCTGGTATGAGGAGTACCTGCACTACGCCAACCTGCTGGTGCCTGACGACCGGGGGGCGTGGGGCAAGCGGCTGCCGGTGCTGGTGACGTTGGGCGTGCTGCTGGCCGTGACCCTGGGCGCGGGGCGGCGTCCCGGCACCGCAGGGCGCAGCGGCCAGCTCCTGGGTGAGGCAGCGGCGATCACCGCGCTGGGCCTGGTCGCGATGGCGCTCACTCCGACGAAATGGGTGAACCACTTCGGGGCCGTCGCAGCGCCGGCCACCGTGCTGCTGGCCGCTGCGCTGATCCGATCACCGCTACCTCGGCGGGCCGGCGCGGCGACGATGGCCATCGGCAGCGCCGGGCTGGTGGCCGCCGTCTCGGTCGCCTTCGCTGGGCCCAACCTGTGGCGCCCGCTGTCGGACTGGGGTCAGCCCTTCGGCAACCACCTGTTCATCGACCGGCCATACGAGCAGAGCCTGCTCGCGCCGTCGCTGGGACCGTTGGCGTTGCGCAATCCGCTGCTGTGGCTGGCCGTCGCCGCGGTGGGCTGGTGGTGGCTGCGCCGGCCGGCGCGGGCCGTGCTGGTCACCGCGACCGGCCTCGGCGTGGTGCTGATGCTGCTGGTGTTCACCGTCGCGCCGCTGCGCCAGTACCCGGGCACCTCGGTGACGCTGATGAACCTGCGAGCGCTCACCGGCCGGCCCTGCGGCTTGGCCCCGGCGGTGCAGGTACTCGCCACCGCTAAACCAGGGTTAGGCCCAGCGGTCGGGACCGCGACGCTGACCGGCGACATGCAGGCCACACCGCTGCCGCAATCGATGCCGGTACCGCTGCGTGCACCGCCGAACAGCACGGTGTGGCACGACGACGTGCCCAGCGGTACTGGCCTCGGGACCCTGCAGAGTCCCTGGTACCCGCTGCCCGGTCACCTCTCCGGAGCCTCGGTAACCGTGCCGATGCGGGGCAAGCTCAACCAGGAACAGTCGCTGGCGGTGCAGGTGGCCACCGGCGATCCGACCACCGGCGATCCCGCCACCCCCGGGCAGGTCCGTACGGTGCCGCTGCCCGCAGTCGGGGACAAACCCGACTGGACCGAGCTGACCGTGGCGCTGGCTGACGCCGGTCTGGCCGCGCCGACCGCGGTGCGGGTGGTGGCCCAGGACCGGGTGGCCGGTCCGGACAGTTGGCTGGCCGTGGCGCAACCCCGGCTGACCGCGCCCCGCCCGGTCACCGACGTCATCGCCGGCCGGCCGGTGTTCGCCGACCAGGTTTCCGCCGCCCTGTGGCCCTGCGAGCAGCAGATCGCCGTGCGAGACGGCTTGGTGCAGCCTCCCGCGCTGCGGCTACGGGCCGCGGACGGCATGGAGGGCTCGATCCTCTACAACTCGACCTTCGCCGACAACGGCGGCACGCTGCTGCAGGTCGACCGCACCGCCAAGTTCGTCGAGCTGCCCTCGCGGCTCACCCCGCCGGGGGCACCCACGCTGGGCTGGGGCCACGTCGACGAGGTGATCTACCTCCACCCCGTGGATCTGGTGGACCTGCACGTCGAGACGCTGCGACGGGCCGGCTGGACCCGGCTTCCCACGCTGATCGGGCAGCGCTACACCGGCCGCGTCTACACCGGCTGATCCGCCGACGCCGGTGCCGCGAACTGGCCGCCGTCTGCATCCACCTCGCGGCTGGGATCGTCGGGCTGCTTGCCGCGGACGAACAGGGACGTCACGACCGCCAGGAGGCCGATGACTCCCGCCGCGATGAACCCTGCCCGCAGCCCGGTGGCGTCCGGGGCTCCCGGTGGGCCGTTCGAGGCGACCGCGGCGACGGTGACAAAGGCGGCGGTGCCAGCGGCCCCGGCGACCTGCTGCAGCGTGGCCATGATGGCGCTGCCGTGCGAGTACAGCGTGTTCGGGAGGACCGCGAGGGCCTCGGCGAACAGCGGCGTCATCATCAGCCCGAGCGCGGCCATAAGCAGGATGTGCACTGCGATCACCGCGGCGAGCGCAGCGCCCGCGCCCAGTGCGGCGAACAGCCACAGCGAGATCGCCATCGCGATCGAGCCCGAGACGAGCAGCGGACGCGCCCCGAACCGGTCGTAGAGCCGTCCGACCGGCCGCCCGAGCAAGCCCAGCACCAGACCTCCTGGCAGCAGGGCGAGGCCGGTGGTACGCGGGCCGACGCCGAGCACGCTCTGCAGATAGAGCGGCAGCAGGATCGCGGTTCCGAGCAGGCACATGAAAACCAGGCCGGACAGCACGACAGCCACCACGAAGGGACGGTGAGTGAAGGGCCGCAGATCGAGCAGGGCTCGTTCCGCTCGCTGCAGGCGCAACTGGCGCGCCACGAACATCACGAGCGCGACCACCCCCACGACGATCGGGATCC
>JAICSB010000639.1 GCA_025937115.1 Pseudonocardiaceae bacterium
ATCACCCACCTGGTGCTGACCGGGATCACCACCGATGTCTGTGTGCACACCACCATGCGTGAGGCCAACGACCGGGGCTACGAGTGCCTGGTCCTGTCCGACTGCACCGGCGCTACTGAGCTGGGCAACCACGTCGCGGCACTGCGAATGGTGACCATGCAGGGCGGGGTCTTCGGTTGTGTCGCGACATCCGACGCGGTGCTGGCCGCCACCACCACAGGAGATCATCATGCTGGCTGATCGGCTTCCCGCTGACCAAGTCACCGTACCCGCCGATCCCGGCCCGTTCGGCTTCGTACCTTCCCGCACCGCATTACTGCTGATCGATATGCAGCGGGATTTCGTGGAGCCAGGCGGTTTCGGGGAATCGTTGGGAAACGACGTCAGCCTGCTTGCGGCGGTGATCCCGCCGCTGCGCAAGGTGCTGGCCGCCACCCGGGCGGCCGGAATGACCGTCCTGCACACCCGCGAGGGTCACCGCGGCGACCTCAGTGACTGCCCACCGGCCAAGCTCAACCGCGGCACTCCGACGATGCGAATCGGCGACCTCGGGCCGAAGGGCCGGATCCTGATCCGCGGCGAGCACGGCCACGACATCGTCGACGAGCTGGCGCCACTGCCCGGTGAGGTCGTGATCGACAAACCGGGCAAGGGTGCTTTCTACGCCACCGACCTGCAGGAACTGTTGGAGATCGTCGGCATCACCAGCCTGATCGTCACCGGGGTCACCACCGAGGTATGCGTGCACACCACGGTCCGGGAGGCCAATGACCGGGGCTACGAGTGCCTCGTGCTCGCCGACTGCGTCGGCTCCTACTTTCCCGAATTCCAGCAGGCCGGGCTGGCGATGATCGCCGCCCAGGGCGGCATCTTCGGTTGGGTCGCGCCGTCGGCGGCCTACCTCGACGCGCTGAGTGCGGTGAGTCCGGCCGCGGTCGGTGCGGCCCCCGGCCCCGAACGGAGTTGATCGACATGAGTATCCGGGTCAAGGACAACGGGGCGACCAGTGCGCGGCTGCCCTGGTGGGTCAGCGGTGACCTCAACGCGGCATTCGGCCTCGGGTTCAACGTGCTGGTCAACGTGCTGGTGCTGGCGTCGCTGTGCGTGGGCGTCGTGCAGATCCCGAAGGGCGACGTGTTCGGGATCATCCTGCCTGCACTGGCGATCCAGCTGCTGATCGGCAACGGGTACTACGCCTTCCTGGCGCGCCGGCTGGCACGCCGGGAGAACCGCACCGACGTGTGCGCGATGCCCTACGGCCCGAGCGTGCCGCACATGTTCATCGTCACCTTCGTGATCATGCTGCCAACCTACCTGGCCACGAAGGACCCGATCCGGGCCTGGGAGGCCGGGCTGGCGTGGTCGTTCATCATCGGGCTGATCGTCTTGGCCGGTGCGTTCGTGGGTCCTTACATCCGCCGGTTCACCCCGCGGGCGGCGCTGCTCGGCACGCTGGCCGGCATTTCGATCGCGTTCATCTCGATGCGCCCGGCCGCGCAGATGTGGCAAGCCCTATGGATTGCCCTGCCGGTGTTCGCGATCATCGTGATCGGCTTCTTCACCGGCCGCAAGCTGCCCGGCAACATCCCGATCGGGCTGGCCGCGCTCCTGGTCGGCACCGCGATCGGCTGGATCGGCGACTATATGTCCGCACCGGACGTGGTTACCGCGGCCAAGGACGTCGCCATCGGCTTGCCTACTCTCAACTTCGGTCGGCTGGTCCACGGCCTGTCTGCGGTGGCTCCGCTGCTGGCCACCGCGATCCCGCTGGGCATCTACAACTTCTGCGAGGGCATGACCAACGTCGAGAGCGCGGCGGTCGCCGGGGACAGCTACAACCTGCGCAGCGTGCTGCTCGCCGACGGTACCGGCGCGGTCGTCGGCGCCGCACTGGGCAGCCCGTTCCCGCCCGCGGTCTACATCGGGCACCCGGGTTGGAAGGAGGCCGGTGGGCGCACCACGTACTCGCTGGCGTCCGGCGTGGTGATCGCGCTGATGTGTTTTCTGGGGCTGTTCGGTTTGCTCAGCGCACTGATCCCGCTGCCGGCGATCGTCCCGATCCTGCTCTACATCGGGCTGCTGATCGGCGCGCAGGCATTCACCTCGGTACCCAGGGCGCACGCGGTGGCCGTCGTCGTGGCGGTGATCCCGAACGTCGCATCCTGGGCGACCGGGCAGATCGACAACGTGCTGAGCGCGGCCGGCACCAGCGCGACGAAGGTCGGTAACGACGCGCTGGCCAAGGC
>JAICSB010000277.1 GCA_025937115.1 Pseudonocardiaceae bacterium
AGTTATCCGCTGAGCCTGGTGGTGTTCCCGAAGCAGCGGTTGGCGATGGGGTTGGGTTATGACTCTGCTTTGTTTGACCGGGTGACGGTGGAGCGGTTCGCGGGTCATTTGATGCGGGTGTTGGACGCGGTGATCGCGGATCCCACGATGGTGGTCGGGCAGCTCGATGTGGTGACCGAGGCGGAGCGGGCTCGGCTGCTGGTGGAGTGGAACGACACCGGTCGTGAGGTGGCGTCGGTGACGTTGCCGGAGGTGTTCGAGGCCCAGGTGGCGCGGACTGCGGAGCTGCCGGCGGTGGTGTTCCAGGGCGGCGCACTGAGCTATGCGGAGTTGGATGCTCGCGCCAACCGGCTGGCTCGTTTGCTGATCCAGCGGGGGGCGGGTCCGGAGCGGATTGTGGCGTTGGCGTTGCCCCGGTCGGTGGAGATCGTGGTGGCCCAGTTGGCGGTGGTCAAGGCGGGGGCGGCGTTCCTGCCGGTGGATCCGGGTTACCCGGCGCAGCGGATCGCGTTCATGCTGTCCGACGCCGAGCCGGTGCTGGTGATCACGCTGGCCGAGTTTACCGAGCAGCTGCCCTGTCCCGAGGGCATGACGGTGCTGGCCCTCGACGACCCGCAGACCAGATCAGCGTTGGCGGGCCTGCCCCAGGGGGTGGTCACCGATGCCGACCGGGCAGCACCGTTGCTGCTGGAGCACCCCGCGTATGTGATCTACACGTCGGGCTCGACCGGGCGACCCAAGGGGGTGGTGGTCTCCCACGCCGGGCTGGCCAGCTTCTCGGCGGCCGAGGTGGAGCACTACGCGGTGCGCACCGGGGATCGGGTGCTGCAGTTCTCCTCACCCAGCTTCGACGCCTCGGTGCTGGAGCTGTGCATGTCGCTGCCGGCCGGGGCGGCACTGGTGGTGCCCCCACCGGGGCCGCTGCTGGGTGAGCAGCTAGCCGAGGTGCTCACCCAGCAGCGGGTGACCCACGCCCTGATCCCTCCGGCGGCGTTGGCCACCGTGGCCGCCGACGTGGCCGCAACCGGGCTACCGGAGTTCCAGACCGTGATCGTCGGTGGCGACGCGTGCACCGCCGAGCTGGTCAACCGATGGGCCCCGGACCGCCGGATGATCAACTCCTATGGTCCCACCGAGTCGACTGTGGTCACCAGCTGGAGCCAGCCGCTGGTGCCGGGCACAACCCCACCCATCGGCCGACCCATCTGGAACACCAGGGTCTATGTGCTCGACGGGGACCTGCGACCGGTGCCGGTGGGGGTGCCCGGCGAGCTGTACGTGACCGGGACCGGATTGGCCCGCGGCTACCTGAACCGGCCAGGGCTGACCGCGCAGCGGTTCGTGGCCAACCCCTTCGGGGCGCCCGGCGAGCGGATGTACCGCACCGGCGACGTGGTCCGCTGGAACCCCCAGGGTGAGCTGGAGTTCGGTGGGCGAGCCGACCAGCAGGTCAAAATCCGCGGATTCCGCGTCGAACCCGGTGAGATCGAAACCCTGCTCCGCCGCCACCCCGCGATCAACGACGCCGTGGTCGTCGCCCGCGAGGAAACCTCCGGCACCAAACGACTGGTGGCCTACCTAACCCCGATCCCCGGCCAGACCACACCCACCCCAGGCGAACTACGCGAGCTCATCGGAGCAACCCTGCCCGACTACATGGTGCCCGCCGCGTTCGTCACCCTCGACGAACTGCCCCTGACCCCCAACGGAAAACTCGACCGCCGCGCGCTACCCGCCCCCTACTACGGGTCAACCACCGCTGACAGCTACATCGCCCCCCGCACCGACACCGAACAAGCCCTCGCCGACATCTGGGCCGAAGTCCTCGGCATCAACCAAGTCGGCGTCGAAGACAACTTCTTCGAACTCGGCGGCGACTCCCTGCGCAGCCTGCAACTCACCTCCAGAACAAAGGTGGCCTTCGATGTGATCGTGACGCCGCGCGAGGTCCTGATTGCTCGCACCGTCTCCGCACTGGCGGAATTGATCGAGGAGAAGGTGCTCGACGAGCTCGAACGAATTGCCGTCCTGGTCGGAAACAACGAGGAACGCTGAGGAAGCGACGATGACGTTATCGCGACAGAACCGTATCTCTGCGCTCCCCGCCCATCTGCGGGAACAGCTGCGTCGCCGGCTGTCGGGCCGGTCCGACCAGCCTGACCGCATCGTTCCGGCGCAGCGCACTGGCCCGCTACCGCTGTCCTTCGCCCAGCAGCGGCTGTGGTTTCTCAACGAGTTTCAGCCAGGCGGCGCGGAGTACAACAGCGCGTTGGCTCTGCGTCTGGTCGGCACGCTCGACGTAACGGCTCTCACCACGGCGCTGCAGGCTCTGCTGGCTCGCCATGAATCGTTGCGGACCACCTTCGACGAGGTGGACGGCAAGGGAGTGCAACTGGTGCATCCCGCGCATGAGCTGCCCATGCCGCTGGTCGACCTGTCCAGCTCCTCGCGCTTGATACCGGACGAGCTGGACCGCGCGCTGGCCGAGGAGTACTCCCGACCCTTCGACCTGCGGCGGGGACCGCTGTTCCGGACGCTGCTGGTCCGCCTATCCGAGCGCGAGCGCGAGCACGTGCTGATGCTCACCGCGCACCACATCGTCACCGACGGCTGGTCGATGGGGGTGCTGACCGACGAACTCGGCACACTGTACGACGCTGCCCTGCGCCGCGAAGAAGCCGCGCTACCGCTACCGCCGTTGCAATACGGGGATTTCGCGGTATGGCAACGCAGCCGGCCGTCCGACCCGGCGCTAGACGGGCAGCTCGACTACTGGAAACGGCAGCTGGAGGGCATCACTCCGCTCGAACTGCCGACAGATCGAACGCGCCCGACCGTGCGTACCTCGGCAGGCGCCACCCACGACTTCGTGGTGCCGACCCAGGTCACCGCCCGGCTCGGAGAGCTGGTTGCAGCAGCGGACACCACGCTGTTCACCGCCCTGGTAGCTGCCTGCCAGGCGCTGTTCGCCCGGTACGCCGGGCAGGACGACGTCGCTGTGGGCACGGTCGTCTCCGGCCGCAACCGTCCCGAGGTGGAGCGGACCGTCGGGTTCTTCGCCGATACCGTGGTGCTGCGTTCACACGTCGACGCGGCACAGACCTTCAGCGAGTTCTTAAGCAGCGTGAAGGACACCGTCCTCGATGCATTCGCCCATGACGAGGCGCCCTTCGAGCGGCTGGTCGACGCGCTCCAAGCCGAGCGCGACGTGAGCCGCAACCCGCTGTTCGACGTCATGGTGCTGGTGCACAACGCGAAGCGAAAGCCGCGAACGTTCGGCGGCCTGCGGGTCGAGGACGTTGACGTTCCCAGGCAGGCGGCCAACTTCGACATCACCGCCGAGTTCCAAGAAAGCGACGGCATCCTCACCGGCCGGCTGGAATACAACACCGATCTGTTCGACGCCGCCACCATCGGACGGATGGCCGGTCATCTCCAGATGCTGCTCGCCGGAATCACCGCCCACCCGGATCGGCCGCTGGCCGAGCTTTCGCTGCTGACCGAGGTTGAGCGGCGCCGGTTGGTGGTGGAGTGGAATGACACGGCTCAGGCGATACCGCCGATGGTGTTGCCGGAATTGTTCGAGGCTCAGATGGCACGGACACCGGATTCCCTGGCGGTCGTGTCCGAGGGCACGGAATTATCGTATGCAGAGCTGAACGAGCGGGCGAACCGCTTGGCGCGGTTGCTCATCGAACGCGGAGCGGGCCCCGAGCGGTTCGTGGCGTTGGCGCTGCCGCGATCGGCGGACCTGATTGTCGCATTGCTGGCGGTACTGAAGTCGGGTGCCGCCTACCTGCCGATTGACTCAGCTTATCCGGCCGAGCGGATCGCGTTCATGCTGCGGGACGCTCAGCCGCCGTTGCTCCTGACCACGAGTGCATTGGTTGATCGCCTGCCAGCGGTAGCGGGCGTGAGCGAGTTGATTCTGGACGGGGCCGAGACTGTCGAGGTGTTGGCGGGTCACTCTGGCGACAATGTGGCCGACGGTGACCGGGTGCTGCCGCTGTCGATCATGCACCCGGCGTATGTGATCTACACCTCAGGATCGACCGGGCAGCCCAAGGGTGTCGTGGTCGCGCACGAGAGTGCGGTCGATCTGGTGATGTGGGCGGCCTCGGACTTCGGCGCCGTCGGGCTGTCCCGGGTGGTGGCCTCGACCTCGCTGAACTTCGACGTCTCGGTCTTTGAGATCTTCAGCCCGCTGGCGGTCGGCGGGGGCATCGAGGTCGTGCCTGACGTGCTAGCGCTGGGCGAGCCGCAGACCGCCGCGCGGGCGGTGAGCCTGGTCAGCGCGGTGCCCTCGGCGTTTTCCCAGCTGCTGACCCAGGAAACGATGGCGGTCACGGCGGAGAACGTGGTACTGGCCGGTGAGGCGCTGTCGGCGCGGGCGGTGCGCGAGATCCGGGCGACGTTGCCCGGTAGCCGGATCGCCAATATCTACGGTCCGACCGAGGCCACCGTGTACGCGACCGCGTGGTACTCCGATGGAAGCGACCTGGAGAAGGCTCCGCCGATCGGACGGCCGATCGCCAACACCCGCGCCTACGTGCTCGATGCCGCGCTGCGCCCGGTCCCCATCGGAGTGCCCGGTGAGCTCTACCTCGGCGGGCGCGGGCTGGCCCGCGGCTACCTCAACCGGCCGGGGCTGACCGCGCAGCGGTTCGTGGCCAACCCGTTCGATGAACCCGGCTCGCGGATGTACCGCACCGGCGACGTGGTGCGCTGGAACCCAACTGGGGAGCTGCAGTACCTGGGTCGGGCCGATCATCAGGTGAAGATCCGGGGTTTCCGCATCGAGCTGGGCGAGGTCGAGGCCGCGCTGTTGGGGCACCGTCAGGTGGCTGAGGCGGTCGCGGTCGCCCGGGAAGACGACTCCGGGCACAAGCGGCTGGTGGCCTATGTCGTGCCTGCAGCTACCGAGATCGTGGACCCGAACGAACTTCGCGAGCACCTCCGCCAGGTGCTGCCGGGATACATGGTGCCTTCGGCGTTCGTCGCGCTCGAGAGACTTCCGCTGAACGCGAACGACAAGGTCGATCGACGTGCGCTTCCCGAACCGCAGCTCGGGAGTCTGTCGTCGGTCGAGCGCGCGACGGGCCCGCTCGCCGACCTCTTTGCAGA
>JAICSB010000345.1 GCA_025937115.1 Pseudonocardiaceae bacterium
CGACCTCGCCGTGGTACGACACATCGCCGACCGCGTCGCGGTGATGTATCTGGGCAAGATCGTCGAAATCGGGTCCATCAACGCGGTGTACACCGCGCCACAGCATCCCTACACCCAGGCACTGCTCTCGGCGATTCCGATCCCCGACCCGGCCAAGGAGCGCGCTCGGGAACGGATCTTGCTGACCGGGGACCTGCCCAGCCCGGCCGACGTGCCCTCCGGGTGCCGGTTTCGGACCCGGTGCTTGCGCTACGCCGCACTGACCCCCGACCTGCGGGCTCGCTGCGAGCAGGAGGAACCTGCGCGGGAACAGCGCGGCGAGGCCGAGCATGAATCCGCTTGCCATTACGCGGCAGCACACGCGGTGCTGTGAGAAGACCTGACGATCACGGAAGGGGTTGTCGAATGCGGCAACGGCTGCTGGGGGTGCTGATCGCGACCCTCGCGCTGGTATTGGTGAGCTGCGGCGGGGGTAGCGGCGCGGTCGGATCCGCCCCCAAGATCGGCACCATCGACATCGGTGCGATGCCGGCCGCGCAGCTGCGCGATGGCGGCACCTTCCGGTGGACGATCGACTACCTCCCACCGAACTTCAACTACAACCAAGTTAACGGTCCTGACCGAAACACAGCTGACGTGCTCGGCAGCCTCATGCCGACCCTGTTCCTTGCCCAACCCGATGGCACGGTGAAGGCCAACGAGAACTATCTGACGTCCGCCGAGCTGAACAACACCAACCCGCAGGTGGTGACTTACACCATTCGCGATGAGGCCACCTGGAGCGACGGCACGCCGATCACGTGGCAGGACTTCCGTGCTCAGTGGCAGGCTCTTAACGGCAGTAACAAGGCTTTCCAGATCGCTTCAAGTACGGGTTACGCCAACATTGCATCGGTGACGCGGGGCACTTCGGATAAGCAGGCAGTAGTGACCTTCGCATCTCAATTCTCTGACTGGCAGAGCCTGTTCAGTCCTTTATATCCAGCTTCCACCAATACCAATCCATCAGTATTCAATACCGGCTGGACCCAGGGGCTACCTGTTACTGCCGGCCCGTTCAAAGTGGCGCAAATCGACCGCACGTCCAACAACATAACAGTAGTACGCGATGAGAAGTGGTGGGGACCCAAGCCCCGGTTGGATCGGATTATTTTCCGCGCCATTCCTACCGAGGCGCAGTTCGATGCGTTAGCCAACAATGAGACCGATTTCGTGGACATCGGCCCGGACATCAACTCCTTCTCCAGGGCGCAGAGCGCGGCTGGAGTGACGATACGGAAGGCGCTGGCGCCGAACTACCGGCACATCACGTTCAACGGTCGCCCTGGCAACATCCTGGCCGACCAGCAGCTACGCATCGCGATCCAGAAGGGTATCAATCGCCAGGCCATTACTCAAGCGCAGATCGGTCGGATCGTGCCGGGCGTCACGCCCCTGGGCGATCACATCTTCATGCAAGGCCAGCGCGGGTATCAAGACAATTCCCAGGTCGCCGCGTACGATCCGGCAACCGCATCCCGGATGCTCGACCAGCTCGGCTGGACCCGCCAGGGTCAGGGAATCCGGAGCAAAGACGGCAAGTTGCTGGAGATTCGTGATGTAATCCCGACCCAGACCCCAGTGTCCGAGCAGGAATCGCGGCAGATACAGCAGTTTCTCGCGCAGATCGGCGTGAAGGTCGATATCACCCCGGTGCCATCAGGGGATTTCTTTGACAAGCACCTCATCCCTGGAAATTTCGACATCACCCACTTCTCCTGGATCGGGACGGATTTCCCGATCTCTTCGAGCAGTTCGATCTACGGCACCAGGGGTGACACCCAGCAGAACTTCGGTGCTATCGGCAACGACACCATCAATAACCTGTACGCCGAAGCGAACCGCGAATTCGATCCCGCCCGCAAGATTGCGTTGGCCAACCAGATCGACCAGGAGATCTGGAAGACCGGGCACTCGCTGCTGCTCTACCAGCGTCCTAACGTTGTGGCTGTGCGCAACGGAGTCGCCAATTTCGGGGCATTCGGCTTTGCCGACACCATCTACACCGATATTGGCTTCGTGCGGTGACCGTCCGTGCCTGCCTTGGCCGCAGCCGCGCGCTGCGGTACGGAGCGGGCACCTCAGCCGTGGTCCTGCTGGTCTGCGCATTGATCGCCGGCCTGTCCAGCTGGACCCTCGGAACCGTCGGTAGTCGAGTCACCGCCGCCACCGCGCGGGCTCACGGCGAGGTCATCCACTCTACCGATCACAGCGTCGACATTCGCTGGTCAGCACCCGGCGGACCACGAATTGACACCGTCGCGTTGGCGGTAACGGCTCCGCCGGTGGGCACGCGCACCGAGGTCGCCTACGCCCCCCGCGACCCCACCACCGTGTTGATCCCCGGCAGCATCGAGCTGGCCGAGGCGGACCGCGCCGCCTCCGGAGTGGCGTTCAGCGGTCTCGTCGCCGCGGTGGTGCTGGTCACCGCTGGATGGCGGGTGATCAGCCGGCGCCGGCTTAGGCTCTTACCTGGGCAGCCCATGCAGGTGCGCCGGGTACGGGTGCAGTCCGGGCTGCTCACCCGATCATGGCTCGAGCTCGACTCACCACCGCGCTGGATCCCGGTTCATTTCGACCCGGTACTGGTCACGCTACCGGCACCCACCTCGGTACAGCTGCACGGCGATCCGCAGCGCCGGGCGCTCGTCGCCGCGGAAGTCGACGGCACCTGGATGCATCCTTGCGGCCCGGTCCGGGTCAACGAGCCCCGTGGCCGGCGCATCGACAGCCCCGCCAATCCGGGCCCACTGCGCAGCACCATCACCTACCAATGGCGCCGTCAGCTCCAAGCCGACGCAGGGTTGCTCACCGTGGCCCCGATCGTAGGCCTGCTGTGGGTCTTTCTGGACGGTGGCGGCCTGGCCACTTGGGCGTGCGCCACCGCCCTGGCCGCCGCCCTAGCCCTGTGGTGGGCCGCCCTCCGCGGCAGCGACCCCAGCTGAGCGCATTCTCAAGATCGCCAATGGTGAGCGGTCACCTTGCAGGATTGCGCGGCTATTACTCAGTTGCGGCGATCATGCAGGCGCCATGTCCGCGCTATGGCAGTGGTTGGACGAGCACGCCCGGATCGTCGCCGATCAGACGCAGGAAGTCGTCCGGATCACCGGTGAGTACCACCGCCGGGCTGGCGCTGAGCGCGGTCGCAGCGACGAAGGCGTCTATCGCGTGGCGAGAGTCCAGGCTGTTTCTGCCTAGCAGGTTGCCCGCGAGAGTCGCGATCGCACGATCGGTGTCCACGACGGGCAACCGCCGCAGCACCCGGTCCACACCGGGTCGGCGGGACGCCGAGAGCGCCACCTCAGCGATCACCGGAGCAGGGACGCAAGCCCGACCGCCCAACCGCTCCACCGCGACGAGTACCGCCTGCGCCCGGCGGCCGGCCCTGGCCCGCTCGCGGGGAAACGACAGCGCAGCCAACGCCTCGCTGTCGAGTACGGCGAGCACCGGGGCCTCAGGGTGCGGTGGCACGCTGCTGCTCCGGCCGCTCGGCAGTCCGTGCCCGGTGTACGAGCGCGGAGAGTTCCCCCACCGCCTCAGCGACCATGTCTTCGTCCGGTGGTCCTAGCTGCTCGGCCAACTCGTCGAGGAGCTCGCGCAGCCGGACTCGGTCCAGCTCATGCTGCAGCGCCACGGCGACGAATGCGCTGAGCCCCCGCGGCCCAGCGTGGGCGCGGACCTGCGCTAGCAGCTCGGCATCCACTGTCGCTGAGAACTTGTCGGTGCTCACACCACCAATCATATAACTATCCGATAGCGTCCGGCGGTGATACTGCCACGGCGCGGGCGGCGTCAGGGCCGTCGCTGAGCAGTACCCGGAAGCCGTTCTCGTCGAGTACCGGCACCTTGAGCGTCACGGCCTTGTCGTATTTCGAGCCGGGCGCATCGCCGACGATCACGAACGCGGTTTTCTTCGACACCGACCCGGCCGCCCGGCCTCCTCGCACGGCGATGGCCTCCACCGCCTCGTCCCGGGAGAAGCCCTCCAGTGAGCCGGTGACCACGATGGACAGTCCCTCGAGGTGGCGCACCACCGAGTCGTCGACCGGTTCAGCCATCCGCACCCCGGCGGCACGCCACTTGGTGACCACCTCGCGGTGCCAGTCCACCGCGAACCACTCGCGCACGGCATCAGCGATCGTGGGGCCAACGCCGTCGACTGCGGCCAGCGCCTGCTCGTCGGCGGTCTCGATAGCCTGCAACGTGCGAAATTCCCGGGCCAGCGCTTGGGCAGCGGTCGGCCCGACGTGCCGGATCGACAGGGCCACCAGGATCCGCCACAGTGGGCGGTCCTTCGCGGCGTCGAGGTTGGACAGCAGTTTGCGCCCGTTAGCCGACAGTTCTCCCG
>JAICSB010000461.1 GCA_025937115.1 Pseudonocardiaceae bacterium
GAGGAGCTGGTCGAAGAGGCGGCCCGGCTGGGATTGGATGCGATCGCGATCACTGACCACGACGGGATGTACGGGGTGGTGCGCTTTGCCGAGGCAGCCCGGGAGCTGGGCATCAAGACCGTATTCGGGGCGGAGCTCAGCCTTGGCCTCACCGCACCACAGAACGGGATACCCGATCCGGAGGGTGAGCATCTGCTCGTGCTGGCCCGCGACCCCGAGGGTTACCGCAGGCTGTCCCGGGTGATCAGCGACGCCCAGATCGCCGGGAAAGAGAAGGGCAAGCCGGTCTATGAGCTCAACGAGGTAGCAGCCGCTGCGGGTGGGCACTGGGTGGTGCTCACCGGTTGCCGCAAGGCCGCTGTACGGGCAGCGCTGGAGCGCGCGGGGACGGCCGCCGCGGCCACCCAGCTTCGCCGGCTGACCGAGCTGTTCGGCCCGGACCACGTCGTCGTCGAGCTCACCGCGAACGGGCTGCCGGCCGACACCGAGCGCAACGACGCACTCGCCGCGCTGGCCGCGGCGCAGGGGCTGGACACCGTCGCCACCACCGCCGCGCACTATGCCACCCCGTCGCGGCACCGGCTGGCCACCGCACTGGCCGCGGTCCGGGCCCGGCGCAGCCTGGACGAGATGGACGGCTGGCTACCGGCCGCAGCAACAGCGCACCTACGTTCCGGTGCCGAGATGGCCGACCGGTTCGCCCGCTGGCCCGGGGCCGTCGAGCGGGCCGCCGCGCTGGGTAGGGAGTGCTCTTTCGACCTGCACCTGGTGGCGCCAGACCTGCCGCCGTTCGCCGTCCCCGACGGCCACACCGAGGCCAGCTGGCTGCGCGAACTGAGCTGGCTCGGCGCGGCCACCCGCTACGGCAGCTACGACGAGCGTCCTGGTGCCTACCACCAGATCGAACACGAGCTGGCCGTCATCGAGGAAAAGAACTTCCCCGGCTACTTCCTCATCGTGCGCGACATCGTGGGGTTCTGCCGGCGGGCCGACATCTTCTGCCAGGGTCGCGGGTCGGCCGCCAATTCCGCGGTCTGCTACGCGTTGGGCCTCACGAGCGTCGACGCGGTGGCGATGGATCTGCTCTTCGAACGGTTCCTCGCCCCGGATCGGGACGGCTACCCCGACATCGACCTGGACATCGAGTCTGACCGCCGCGAGGAGGCCATCCAGTACGTCTACGACAAGTACGGCCGCGACTGCGCTGCCCAGGTCGCAAACGTGATCACCTACCGGGCTCGCTCGGCGGTGCGGGACATGGCCAAGGCGCTGGGCTACTCGACCGGCACCCAGGACGCCTGGAGCAAGCAGATCGATCGCTGGGGACCGCTGAATCGGACCACGGATGACACCGACATCCCCGAACCGGTGCTGGCGCTGGCCGCCGAGCTGGAGGGATTCCCCAGGCACCTGGGCATCCACTCCGGTGGCATGGTGATCTGCTCCCGGCCGGTGGCCGAGGTCTGCCCGGTGGAGTGGGCACGGCGGGACAACCGCTCGGTGGTGCAGTGGGACAAAGACGACTGCGCGGCGGCCGGATTGGTCAAGTTCGACCTGTTGGGGCTCGGGATGCTCTCGGCGCTGCACTACGCGGTCGATCTGGTGGGCCGCCATTACCGGCACCGGGTGCAGCTTTCGGACCTGCAGCCGACCGACCCGGCGGTCTACGCGATGCTGGCCCGAGCCGATTCGGTCGGGGTGTTCCAGGTGGAGTCCCGCGCGCAGATGGCCACCCTGCCGCGGCTGAAACCGAGAACGTTCTACGACCTGGTGGTCGAGGTGGCGCTGATCCGTCCCGGTCCGATCCAGGGCGACTCGGTGCATCCCTACATCCGGCGCCGCAACGGCCAGGAGGCCTGGGACTACGACCACCCCCGGTTAGCGAACGCGCTGCGCAAGACGCTGGGGGTGCCGCTGTTCCAGGAACAGCTGATGCAGATGGCCATCGACGTCGCCGACTTCTCCGCCTCCGAGGCCGACGAGCTGCGCCGCGCGATGGGTGCCAAACGGTCCACCGAACGGATGGAACGCCTCCGCGGGCGGCTGTTCGAGGGCATGGCCCGGCACGGGATTCTCGGCGAGCTCGCCGAGAAGATCTACGCCAAGCTGCTGGCCTTCGCCAACTTCGGTTTCCCGGAAAGTCACTCGATCAGTTTCGCCTCGCTGGTCTACTACAGCGCCTGGTTCAAGCATTACTACCCGGCGGCGTTCTGCGCCGCCCTGCTGCGGGCTCAGCCGATGGGCTTCTACTCCCCGCAGTCATTGATCGCCGACGCCCGCCGGCACGGTGTCACCGTTCGAGGCCCGGACGTCAACGCCAGCGGCGTGCACGCCGGGCTGGAACCGGCCGCGGAGGGCGCGCCGGAGCAGGCGGTGCGGCTGGGACTGGCGATGGTGCGCACGGTGGGCCAGCCGCTGGCCAGCCGGCTGGTCGAGCAGCGGCACGCGCACGGCCGCTACCGCAGCATCGCTGACGTCGCGCACCGGGTGGGGCTGACCACCGCCCAGGCTGAGGCGCTGGCCACCGGTGGGGCGTTCGACGAGCTGGCCCCGCAACGTCGGCAGGCGCTGTGGTCCGCCGGAGCGGTGGCCGCGCAGCGGCCGGCCCGGCTACCCGGCACCGCAGTCGGGATCGTAGCGCCCCCGCTGCCCGGGATGAGCGCGCTGGAACTCGCCGCGGCCGACGTCTGGGCCACCGGGGTCTCGCCGGATAGCTTCCCCACCCAGTTCCTCCGGGCGGACCTGGCCAGGCTGGGTGTGGTGCCCGCCGCCCAGCTGCGGGAGCGCGACGACGGGCAGCGGGTGCTGGTCGCCGGTGCGGTGACGCACCGGCAGCGCCCGGCCACCGCGGGCGGGGTCACGTTCCTGAACCTGGAGGACGAGACCGGCATGGTGAACGTGATCTGCTCACCGGGTTTCTGGGTCCGGTACCGCACCATCGTGCGGGCCTGCCCGGCGCTGCTGCTGCGCGGCCGGTTGCAGATCGCCGAAGGGGTGATCAACGTGCTCGCCGAGCATGCCGCAGCGCTGGACATGCAGGTGCGCTCGAACTCCCGCGACTTCCGGTGAGAACCGGCCGTCTACGACGGGTAGATCACGATCTGTGTGACCTGGGCGACACGGTTTGTCGTCTACGACACACAAACCGTGATCATGGTGGGCAAGCGGGACACCTGAGAAGGTAGCGGGTATGCCCGAGACCGCTGATGATCACCTAGTCGAGGCTGAGCTAGTCGAGGCTGAGCTCACTGGGCTCGACTTCACCGACGCGGTCTTCGCCGACGAGGAGTGGGACGGGCGCTGCTTCGTTGGCTGCCGGTTCACTGAGGCCGACCTGCGTGGGCTGCGCACCCGTAGCTGCCGGTTCACC
>JAICSB010000051.1 GCA_025937115.1 Pseudonocardiaceae bacterium
CCGGACAGGTCGCGACCCGACGCTTGCTCCAGCGCGGCCAGCAGGTCAACGAGGGTGGTGTTGCCCCAGGCGTGGCGGGTGAAGTAGAGCCGCAGCCCGGCGAGGAATTCCTCCAGACCGACGTAGGCGACCAGTTGACGCAGCACGCTGGCGCCCTTGGCGTAGGTGATGCCATCGAAGTTGACCTCGACGGCTTGGACGTCGGGGATATCGCAGGCGATCGGGTGGGTCGACGGCAGCTGATCCTGCCGGTAGGCCCAGGCCTTCTCCATAGTGGCGAACGTGGTCCACGCACTGGTGTACTCGGTGGCCTGCGACTGGCACAGGACCGAGGCCCAAGTCGCGAAGGACTCGTTGAGCCACAGGTCGTCCCACCACCGCATGGTCACCAGGTCGCCGAACCACATGTGGGCCATCTCGTGCAGCACCGTTTCGGCGCGACGCTCGTAGAGGTAGCGAGTGACCCGGCTGCGGAAGACGTAGTCTTCGCGCACGGTCACGCAGCTGGCGTTCTCCATCGCTCCGGCGTTGAACTCGGGCACGAAGCACTGGTCGTACTTCTCGAACGGATACCGCACCCCGAACGCGCGATGGTAGAAGCCGAAGCCCTGCTTGGTCTCGGTGAATAGGCGCTCGGCGTCCATGTGCTCGGCTAGCGAGGCGCGGCAGTAGATGCCCAGTGGGATCGTTGCCTCGTCATCGATGTACTCGTCGGTCCACCGCGCGTACGGTCCGGCCACCAACGCCACGATGTAGGGGCTGATCCGGGCGCTGTCGGCGAAGACATGGCATATCGCCCCGGCCGCGGTGTCCTCGACGTGCTGGCGCGGCGCGTTGGAGACCACCATCCAGTCGGCCGGTGCTACCACCCGGATCCGGTGCACCGCCTTGAGGTCAGGCTGGTCGAAACAGGCGTACATCCGCTTCGCGTCCGCGGTCTCGAACTGGGTATAGAGATAGACACCGCCGTCGACGGGATCGGTGAAGCGGTGCAGTCCCTCGCCGGTGTTCATGTAGCGGCCGTCGGCCTCGATGACCACCTCGTTGTCAGCGGCCAGGGCAGGCAGCGCGATCCCGTTCGCCTCGTCGTAGCTGGTGACGTCGAGTGCGGTTCCGTTGAGCGTTGCAGCGCGGATCTCGGCGACCACCAGGTCTATCCAGCTGGAAGCGCCTGGACGGTGGCATGAGAAGCGGACTGTGGTGGTACTCCGGAACGTGCCTTCGCCCGGTTTGCCGGCGCCGTTAGTGAGGTCGAGGTCGACGGTGTAGGAGTCGACGTCGAGCAGCGCGGCGCGCTCGACGGCCTGCTCCTGGGTCAGGTTGGGAACGGACACGGATCACCTCGGATGTCGGTGGGAGTCCTTGGGATCCAATCACGGGTGGCGGTCGGCCCGCAGGTGAGTAAGGCCCGGGGAAGACGTGACCACCCGGACGGGTTGTACGACGCATCGAGGAACGGAGAGTGTGATGACAATGACGGCGGGCCATAACAGCGAAGTTCTCACCGAGCGCCGGCCGGCGCGCGTTGATGTCTACTTCGACCCACGGTGCCCCTGGGCGTGGATCACCTCGCGATGGATCCTTGAGGTGGCTACGGTGCGGGACATCGATGTGCACTTCCGGGTGATGAGTCTGTCGGTGCTCAACGAAGACCGACAGGTCAAGGAGGATTACCGGAAATCGATGGACAAGGCCTGGGGGCCGGTACGGGTGTGCATCGCCGCCGCTCGCGACCACGGGGACAAGGTACTCGAGCCGCTCTACACCGCCATGGGCACGCGAATCCATAACGAGGGCAACAAGGACCTCGACGCGGTGATAGCGGCCGCCCTGGACGAGGTAGGCCTGCCCGCAGAGCTGGCAGCAGCTGCGCACAGCACCGAGTACGACGAGGAATTGCGGGCTAGCCACGAGGCCGGCATGGCTCCGGTCGGGTTAGACGTCGGGACCCCGACGATTCACGTGGACGGGGTGGCCTTCTTCGGACCGGTGCTGTCGAAAATTCCGCGTGGCGAGGAAGCCGGGAAGGTCTTCGATGGCACCCTGCTGTTGGCCAGCTACCCACATTTCTTCGAGCTCAAGCGAACCCGGCACGAGAAGCCAGACTTCTCCTGACCCGGCAAGCGGGCCTGCGGCGGTGGGGTGGCTGATGTGCTCTGACCTGCTGTCGTGACGTCTTGGGAACCCTCTGCCAACGTAGCGTCCGACTCACCTACCACGCAGGTTCTTGTGAATGACGCTGTTCCCGCTGTCGCTAGAGTGAGAGTCCGCACACACGCCCACTGGACTATAGGTCGACAGGGGGACGCGTCATTATGAGGAGGCCACAGGGTGGCACAGGGCACGGTGAAGTGGTTCAACGGTGAGAAGGGCTTTGGGTTCATCAGCCCCGACGGGGGCGGCCCCGACGTGTTCGTGCACTTCTCGGCGATCGTGGGATCGGGTTTCCGGAATCTTGAGGAAAACCAGCGGGTTGAGTTCGAAGTCACCCAAGGCCAGCGCGGGCCGCAGGCCGCAGACGTCCGCGCTCTGTAGAGACACGCAAAGAGGCACCGGATTTCTGGGCCTGTCACGATCGGCAGTGCGGCGGGGTGCCGCTGCTGGGCGCTATCGGACGCATCGGCACGCGGCAGCGGAGTGTAAATCCGTCGGCTGACGCCTTCCAAGGTTCGAATCCTTGACCCGCCACGCAGCAGAAAAGGCCATTGACCAGCACAGGAACGGTTGACGGCCGACGTTGGTTGCGTCCGGCACTGTCCTACTGTGTCCGGCCGTTCACAGCCAGTCGCGCCCTATACGCGCCCCAGCGCCCGGCTCCATGTCGGAGATGGTGATGCCTTGCTGCTGCCTGACAATCGTGCATGCTGGGACTCGTGTGGCATCCCGTCGGCCTGGCGCAGTCCGACCACGCGGTGCCCCGGGGGCGGCTGCTCCCCCAACTACCGGCCGAGCTTGCCAGGCTTGCCCTCGGGGCACCGCGTGGTAGCCCTCGGGGAGGTCGACGGGATGCCACACCCAACTCCCCGACCCCGCACCGGGCTTGACGTTTGGCATCGGCCATCCCGGAGGCCTGCCCGCCCGGCGAGAGCATGATGTGTTTGGGGCGCTGCGTTTGCTGATGGTTTGCTGATGTAGCGCCGGTGAGTCAACGCCGGCCAGGGCTTTAGTGGGGCTGGAACCGTTGGTTCGCCTGCGAAGACGCGGGGCTCTCTGAATCAATATGCGTCGTGTACTAATGTATGTGCATATGCAAGTACAAATAGCAGGCATACACCAGACGGGCACGGGTCCCTACCGGCGTTGTTACGGTTCGTGGTCGAGTTAGTAATTTCGAGTGAAACGGGAGGGCGGGTCTACCGGATCTGGTGAGGTAAACCTAAGCTGATTTCCGTCAGTTCGAGTGATCCAGGGGGAAATGGATCTAGTGTTCGGTTTAGGTTGAGGCTTATTCAGGACAGTATTATTGATCTTGTGATACCCATCCCGAGCTGCAACGATCAGTCGTCAATCAAGATCGCTGAATAAGCCTCGCTGTATCGCTGACTCAACTTGTGGCACGGGGCACTGATTCTCCGTAGAAGGTTCCCTGTGGACGCTCTATGATCCGAAGGTCACTAATTGATTAACGCTAATTAAGGAGTACTGCTGTGCTGGTCACGACTGTCGCCAATGACGTTCCCCACCCGGTTAATGCAGCGTTCACCAGCAACGGGGGGGGGGCCACTTCTTGTATTCTTTGCAGGCTCTGCATTCCATGCAGCGGGTGGGAAGATTACTATGAATTTGCTGTTGGATGGAAACGTCCTGACATCGGCCTCGGTCTACACCAACGAGAAACAATCCCACAAGGCACTGGTGCCTGTTTTCTTTTACACGTGTTCAATAAAGGCCGGGACACACGCATTTACAGTGGAGAAAGGGGCCAATGCGGAAGTCGGCACAAAACGATTACTTTACTATTATTGTCACCGAATTCTCTCTAGACTAGCGGTGACTGGCCGGGCAGGGTTCTCGGCGGGCGGAGCTGGGCTTCCCTGCTGCTCTATGGGGTTCCTGGTACAGCTATGTCGAAAACTAACGGATATCGGCGGCGCACGTAGTCACAGAGGCTGCGCTGAGGGTGCGCGGTCGAGAGGCCCAGCGTCCGCCGTAGTTTTCAGCGGCGTGAACCCGCAGGTGAGGTACTTGCGAATTGTGTTTTCAGCGGAGGGAGGCTGGCTGCCGCTGAAACATCGCTTTCCAGCAGCAGCCAGCCTTTCGCCCCTTGCCGCAGTTAGCATTGAGTCGGCCGTGTCAAAGCAGCCTTTCCCGCCTTAACACGGTTGACTCGGCGTTAAACGTTCAGAGCGAGGGACGCTTATGAGGGCCTGACCAAGGCCGTGGTCTGATTTCTGGTGACTGTCCTCGCTTGGCGGTTGACGGTCACATCGACCATGAGTTTAATTGACACTGGACAGCAGCCGCTACGCGGAGGTCCAATCATGATAATTGCCCGGGTTGTTCGTCTGATAGCTCCGGTACTGCCTGGTTGTGCCTGCGGTCCGGACTGCAAGTGCGGCTGCCAGCAAGGTGGCCCGTGCAAGGGCGGAGGCTGCGGCCAGTGCTGAACGGGCCCGGTATGGAGTACCAGGCAGGCAATCCGTGCCGGCACGGAGGGAGCCCTCGGCGGATCGATGGTTGTTCTCACTCACGGTTAGGTTACGCGGCGAAATCGTCGCCGGGAGAGGGCTGGGGACGACTTCGATCGACGGAACAGACCGAGTTCGACGTGATCCTCATCGAGACGGGATGCTCATCGAGTCGGGGGAGAAGAAGGTCTAATTGTTGAGATGCTTGCTCGGTTCCTCGGAGCACGATAAGTTACAAGGGGGACAATTGTTCCAATTCTGCATGGGTTCGATAAGGAAAATTCATCTACTCAGGGGGTCGACGTAGGTGTTGAGATTTCTATCTGATTGGTCGCATGAGCAAAGCGGCGACATTTGTCCAGGGGAATCGTTGTCCATCGAGTACGCTAGCGAGCGGCTCCAGGACTGCCGTGCCAAGCGCTACGGGCAAGACGCCTGGAGCATTACCGTCGGCATGCGCTTCCATCCGGGCGGAAGCGAGCAAAAGGGTGCGGTGACGACTCGAAAACAAAACGGCGAAATTGTGGCGGCGCCGCTAACAGTTGAGGTGCCCATCGGCACGACGAGGATCGAACTGTGGTTTCAGAATACTGACCACACGGGGTGTGTTGCTTGGGATAGTCGGTACGGTCAAAACTACTGGTTTGACGTCATTCCAGCTTAGATACTGCGTGTCACGACCAACCTGACACGGAGGCTATCCCCGACCATGGCCCTTCGCGCTGGCGTTGATCGGATCGGTGACGGCGGGCTCTGATTGTCGCGCTTGAAGAGCGAGTGCAGAAGAGGATGCGCGCGCCGGGGCGCGGGTGGGCAGCGCGGATGACATCCGTGAGAAGGATCATCGCCTCGGAGACCGAGGTCAAAGGCTTTGAGTAGCCCGTCACTCAGTCCTGCGGCATCGCGGGAACATTTCGAAAGGACTAACATGACCGAACCAACCGTACAGCCATGGAACGTATTGTCGCCCAGAACAGCAGCCAAGCCACCGCCGGCGCCCGAACCGGATGAGATCTGGGACGATATCGGGCGGGGTACCGCGTGGGTCTACCGTAGCCCCAACCACACCAAGGTGGTCAGGCCCGTAATCATCTCCGATGGCTTCAACTCCGACAAAAGCGAACTAGACGAGCTTTGGCACGGCATGGAGCGCGGGGAGTTCCCCTTCATTACAGAGCTACGGAATCAGGGAAGCGACCTGATCATTCTCGGTTATAATGAGAGGTCCGCGTCGATTCTGGAGAACGCAGAAGTCGCGACCGCGTGCATCCTTAAGGCGGCCAGCGAACCGAGCAGAGAAGTAGACCTGGCGGTCGGCGGCTTCAGCATGGGGGGTCTCGTCACGCGATACGCCCTCGCGAAGATGGAACATGAAGAAGAGGACCACCACACAGAGCTGTACTTCTCTTATGACAGTCCGCACCGGGGTGCCTGGATCCCAATCTGTCTACAAGCGCAGGCACATTTCCTTCGGCCGCTCACAGCTGACATGTCTAACCAGATCAACAGTCCAGCCGCCCGTCAACTGCTGTTGTGGCACATTGCAGAATACAACGATACACCGGCCGAGGATCCACTGCGCCGGGAGTTCCTGGACGAGCTAAACCGCGTCGGATGGTGGCCAAGAGAGCCCCACAAGCTTGCCCTCGCCAATGGGTCGGGCAGCGGTGACGACAACGGAGTTCCGCCCGGAGCGGAGGCGCTGAAGTGCACTGGTCAACTCCATATTTTCAACACCACGACGCTGTACACCCAGGCTTCTGGCGACAACGAACTCGTCGCAAAGCTGAAGTGCACTGTCATTGACAATCCACCCAGCACCGAGCAGCCCATCGAGGTATACACAAACGAGATGCTGGAATTTGACGGTGCCCCGGGAGGAACACTAGAAAGTTTTGGGATAGCCCGTGATGTAATCGCCACCTACGCCCCGCTGGCAGTGACGAAATCAGACTACCGCTCGATCTGTTTCGTTCCATCCATCAGCGCGGTCGCAATCCGGGATCCCAGCAACCGCGAGAACCTATACGTCGACATCAGCGAGCTTCCAAAGGAAGACAGCGAACTGGACGAATTCCTATGTGCTACCGACAATCAAGCTCACTCACTGATGACCGAGGAACTTGGTAGACGACTCCTCGATCGGCTACCGAAGTAATACCAGCCCAAGCGGCGACTGGTAAGCGCAGTACCGAACAGCAACTTTTCGGGGAATGGGTGGAGGAGGTGACGGGACTGGGCGGCGGCGCCATGGCAATGGCCGCTGTCGAGGGAGTCCCTGCTGAGGCGGTATTGATGCGCGTGATTCAGCTTGTTGATCACCTCCGTTGCGGTGGTGCGCCTGCCGGGGACACAGGGCGTGCGACCGGGCCGTGACCGAGCACGGCCCCGCCAGGGCCGCGCGCAGTGTCGTGGTTCCGGTCGCACACCCCGGCGACGTCCGCGTTGCCGAGGGGTGCGAGCGCCGCCGCAGGCGGCCCTGCTCCCATAGAACCAAATTCGGCAGCAACGCACTGTAAATCGCTGTGTAGTCCCGCCTGATGCTTGACGTTGCGGTCTCACCTGATGCTTGACATCGGGCTGATCGGCCTTTCCCTCCTGTCCTTGTATGGACGGTGAGGGGGAGGCCGGGAATGGTTCTTGGTGGAGATGTCTGTTGTCGAGCAGCGCTACCGCGCGGTCCTTGCGGTCGAGCGTGGTGAACCCAAGATCGCGTTGGCGGCCCAGTTCGCGGTCTCGCGTCAAATCCTGCATACCTGGTTGATCCGGTACGCGCCGTTGATAGCGTGGGCACGTGCGTGGTGCAGGTGATCAGCTCAGCATCGGCGAGCGTATCGCCTTCTAACGGCGTCGCCGCGGATTGTCGCAGGTTGTGCTCGCTAACTTGGTGGGTCGGACTGAGGATTGGCTGAGCAAGATCGAGCGTGGCGAGCGGGAGATCCGTCGGCTAGATGTGCTCGCGGATGTGGCGCGGGCGCTTCGCGTCATGCTCGGTGATCTGCTTGGTGAGCCTGTGCTGTTGGAGAACGACGAGGAGCATGATGACGTTCCGGCCATTCGGGACGCATTGATGGCTCCCCGGCGGCTGTCGCGGACGCTGTTTTCGTCGTCGATGCCGTTGGAGTACATCGACCCGGTTCCGGTGACGCGGCTGGCCGAGGGTGCGTGGGTGAGTTATCAGAAGGGCGATCTTGGCCAGGTCGTGACGGCGCTGCCTGGCTTGATCAAGACGACTCAGCAGATGGAGACCGCTTCTAGCGACGATGCGGATGAGTCAGACGACCCGTTGGTATTGGCGTCGGCTGCCCGATCGGGAACCCACGCGCTCCTGGCGGTGGGTCGGTTCGATGACGCTGTGGAACTGGGCGAAGTCGTCGCCCGATGGCTCTCGCCGAGGATGGGGAGCGGTGATCCTGCGGCGCTGAGTTTGTACGGGATGCTTTTTCTCCGTACGGCGGTGGCTGCCGCTCGTCAACAAGACCGGTCGACGGCAAATGAGCTGTTGGCACAGGCTCGTCGCGCGGCCGATCAACTGGGGGTGGACGCGAATTATTGGCCTGGTCGCCAAGGATGACGACGCGCTGCAAACGCTGCTCACCGCTGAGCGGAAGTCACCGGGGATCGTGCGGCACAGTGCGGTCGTCCGGGAAGTCGTGCGGTCGATGTACCGGCGGGCTCCGGCGACCGCCGGTAAGAAGTCCTCGCCGCTGCTGGCGCTGGCCGAACGCTGCAGGGCGATGGGGTAGCCGCATGGGTTCACGAGTGCTGGGGTTGGTCGGTTCCGGCTCAGGTGGGCTGGAAGAGTTGCTTCCGCACCTGATCCGGCCCGCCCAGGATGCAGGGTGGACTGTCGCAGTTACGCTCACGCCGACCGCCGGCCGGTGGCTGCAGGAATCCGGGACGCTCGCGGAAATAGAAGAGGCGTCAGGCTTTCCGGTGCGCGTTGATCCTCGCTCGCCGACCGAACGCAGCCCACACCCGCAGGTGGACTGTTACCTGGTCGCCCCGGCCTCGGCGAACATGGTCGCCAAGCTCGCCCTCGGGATTGCCGACAATCAGGCATTGACACAGGTCAACGAGGCGATTGGCATCCCTGACCTGCCGGTGGTCGTGTTTCCCCGCGTGAACGCTGCGCACGCCCGGCACCCGTCGTGGGACAGCCACATTGATGCCCTGCGCCGGGCTGGTGTGCACCTTGTTTACGGTGAGGACGTCTGGCCGCTGCACGAGCCGCGGAGCGCGCCGGGCGCGAGCTGCCCTGGTCTGCGGTGCTCAACGCGGTGAACGCGGCCGTTCCCGTCGCCCGCTAGCCTGTTACCGCAGCCAACGGCGACCATTACAGCTCACCGAGGGGGTCCTGGGCAGGGGCCGGATCACAGTCTGCTCAGGGCGTCCACCACGTCGTCCGCGAAGGGCAAGTGCTTACGCAGTCCTGTTGTTGTCAGTGCCAGATTGGCGACTGGGCAGTTGCACACAAATCGCAGGTGGCGGCCCTGGTCGATAGCGAGTTCGTTGGCCTCGAATAGCACGCGCAGCCCGGCAGATGCCAGGAACTTCAGACCGTCAAGATCTACTACAACGATCTGGGCAACGGCAAGCTGTGCGGACAGACACGCGGCTAGCGTTGGTGCAGTCAGCGCGTCCACCTCACCAGTGACGCTGACGACGCGTGCATCGGGACCGTAATCGGTCACTTGGAAACCGACGAGGGGCATCGGGAACTCGCTGCTCACAACCGTACGATATAGGGTAAATCCCGCAGGAGCAGGTTAGCCGGGATGCTACCCAGTGGGTGCGCGGCTGTACAGACAGTCAGCACCGCTGGATCGTTGCCATCGTCGCAGGTCAACGGTCTGAAGTGAGTGGCTCAACCGCCCGGCCAGCCCTCCCCCACGCGGGGCCCGCAACCCGTCGTGAGCCCAGTGCACCATTCCACTTGGCTGTCGGTAACCGTTACTCAAATGTTCACCCTTGATTCACCAATAATTCCGATAAGTGGGCGAAGCAAACGCGGATGTAATCGAGGCAGAGAGAGGCCCGTGTCAGCTCCGGCAGGCCTGTGGCCTGCCGGCGATAGCCGGCCGAGGAGTCGCAGGGACCCCCCGGGGTCAAGCCGTTACTTCCCGTTCCGTCCGGCCCCTCCGGAGGTGACCCGCTTGGCACGGCTGACCTACGTCGAGGGTGAGGACGGGATGCCCGCGCTCCGGCATCTCTACGCCTCGACCCTGGTAGCCCAGGGAGCAAGCTGGTCGCGGATCCTGAACGGCCTGATGACGCCCTGGCCGGGTACCTGAAACCTGTTTCTGCACGTCAGTAGATTGGCGGACTCATCCTAACCGCCTGTTTGCTCCGACATGGGGACATATCGGGGTAAACAGGCCCTCAATAGCCCCGATATGTCCCCATGTCGGGCGGGTGCAGCCTGGCTAGGGCGGCGAAGGTGGTTGGAGGGGTGAAGGGGGAGAGGGCGGCTGCGGCGTTGTGGTCTAGCTCGGCAGACTGGACGGCTCGGCATAGGTCTGCTAGGGCGGTGAGGTCGTCACGTTGGGCGGCGACGAAATCGGCGGTTACCGGGTCGCCGTGTCCGGGGACGACCGTGCGCGGCGTCATGCCGAGGAGTTCGGTCACCGCGGCGGGCCAATCGAGCGGGAAGGCGTCGGTGAAGTCGGGATCGGCACCCTGCTCGACGAGATCTCCGACGAATAGGATACTGGTATCAGGCGACCACACCACGACGTCATGGTCGGTGTGCCCCCGCCCGGGATGGGTCAGCAGCACCCGCCGACCGCCGAGGTCGAGCTCGACAGCATCAGTGATCAGCCGATCCGGCACCACCGGACGCACCAGCGCCGCGTCGTACGGTGTGCGCTGTGCGCGGGACCAGGCCAGCGCCTCGGCGTGCTGCACCGCACCGCCTCTGGCCAGGTCATCTCGGCACCGCGGATGCGCCCACACCGTGGTCGGCATGAAGGCCGCGGTGCCCAGGCAGTGGTCGAAATGGGCGTGGGTGAGCACCACGGTGCACGGCCACGAGGTGACCTGGCGAATCGCGGCGCGCAGTTCAGCGCCCTGACCAGGATCGCTGCGGGTGTCGACGACCAGAGCATCGGAATCCCCGATCACCAGCCCCACGGAGAGATCCAACTCGGCGTACCGCCGAACCAGCACCCCATCCGCCAATTCAACCCACCGCGCCGTCACGAACTCTCCTCACCGCTGTCACGGTGCCGCCGTACCCGGTGATCCGCGGTATGGCAATGTTGCACGCCGTGCGCGTCTATCTCGGTTCCGATCACGCTGGCTTCGAGCTCAAGGCCTTTCTGGTGGAGCACCTCACCAGTCTCGGCCACGATGTGGTGGACGTCGGCCCCGACGTCTTCGATGCCGACGATGACTACCCACCGTTCTGCATCGCGACTGCTCGCCGGGTGGTAGCGGACTCGGGCAGCCTCGGCGTAGTGATCGGCGGGTCGGGCAACGGCGAACAGATCTCCGCCAACAAGGTCGTGGGCTGCCGGGCCGCACTGGCGTGGAGCACCGAGACGGCTGGGCTGGCCCGAGAGCATAATGACGCCCAGGTGATGGGAATCGGCGCTCGGATGCACAGCCCCGCCGAGGCGGCGGAAATCGTCGAGACGTTTCTCACTACACCGTTCTCCGGTGGTGAGCGACACTCCCGCCGGATCGGGCAGATCTCGACCTTCGAGACCACTGGGGAAGCACCCCCGATCTCCGCAAGCTGAGCTTCCAGCGATGCCGGAAGGTAATACGACACACCGGCTGGCTCAACGCCACCAACGGTATTACGGCGGGTCGCCAGTGGGAGTATCCAGCCCGCAGGGTCGATTTACGGCAGCCGCCGCCGTCCTGGACGGACTGGTGCTGCAGCGCGCCGAAGCGCATGGCAAGCACCTTTTTTACATCTACCGGCCCGATCTCGTGGTGCATGTTCACCTCGGTCTCTATGGCGCTTTTACCGAGGCCGTGTTGCCGGTGCAGCCGCCTCGCGGGCAGGTTCGCATGCGTCTTATCGGTGCCACGTACTGGACGGATCTGCGGGGGCCGACGGCATGCGAATTACTCACTGAGCCCGAGGTGGCTTCGGTGCTGGCCCGGCTGGGGCCAGATCCGCTTCGTCGTGACGACGACCCCGACCGGGCGTGGGCAAAAATCTCGCGTTCCCGGGCGCCGCTGGCACGTTGTTGATGGACCAATCGGTACTTGCCGGCTTAAGCAGCGTCGATCGTGAGGACCCCGACGGCCGACGGCCGCGGAATCGGATCCCCGTGCGTGCGCAAGCTGTCGATGTGCAGCGGGATTGCTTCTCGCATCAAACGG
>JAICSB010000578.1 GCA_025937115.1 Pseudonocardiaceae bacterium
ATAGGCCTGGTGGGTGGAAGGGATCCTGCGGCCTCCCGTTCAGTTGGGCTGCGCCGGCTCATCATCCGAACGAGCCCTGCGTGTCAGGGTGAGTTGAGTCCAGTGGTTCACAGCAAGTCCGCCTGACGCAGGGCGAGAATCAGGATCGTTTCGCGTTGTCCAGCTCAGTTGTTTCAAGCCCGATCAGCATCGCCGATGATGATGCGATGAGCAGTTCCTCTCCTCGTGCCGGTGGCCCGTCGCGTCGACGGTCGTTCACCCCGGCTCAGAAGCTGGAGTATCTGGCTGCCTACGAGGCGGCGTGCGAGCACGGCCAGGGTGGCGCCTACCTGCGCCGCGAGGGCCTGTACTCCTCGTTGATCTCCGAGTGGCGCCGGCTGCGTGATGCCGGCGTGCTGGAGGGCAAGGACCCCGGCGCGGCGGTGGGGCGTCCCAGCGCGGAGCAGGCCGAGATCGGCCGGCTACGTCGCGAGCTCGCCGATCGCGAGCGAAAGCTGGCCACCACCGAGACCGCGCTGGAGATCATGGGAAAAGCGCACGCGCTCTTGGAGCAGATCTCCGAGAGCGCGGAGACCGAGCAGCCCGAAAAGCCGCGCAGGAAGCGCTGATGGGCACCTACCTCGAGCTCACCGACGCGGGAGTCACAACCCGGGCTGCGGCGGCGTTGACCGGGATACCGCGAGCGACCGCGACCCGCGCCACGAAGCCGGCCCCGGTGCCCGACCCGGCACCGGGGCCCGGCCGGACCCCGCCGGTGAACAAGTTGAGCCTGGCCGAGCGGATCCGAGTGTTGGAGGTCCTCGATTCGCAGGAGTTCGTCGATCAGGCGCCGTTGCAGGTCTACGCCACCCTGCTCGAACGCGGCGTCTACCTGTGCTCGGTGTCCACGATGTACCGGATCCTCGCCGAGGCCGGCCAGGTCACCGAACGCCGAAGGCTGGCCCGCCATCCAGCCCGGGCGGTGCCCGAGCTGGTCGCTAGTGGACCCGGGCAGGTCTACACCTGGGACATCACCAAGCTGCCCGGCCCGACCCGCGGGGTCTACTACGACGCCTACCTGATGATCGACATCTACTCCCGCTACATCGTCGGCGCCCACGTCCACGCCCACGAGGCCGGTGTGTTGGCCGAGGAGATGATGAAGCAGATCTTCGGGATCCACGGCATCCCGCACGTGGTGCACGCCGACCGGGGCACCTCGATGACCTCGAAGTCGGTGGCGACCCTGCTGGCCGACCTGGGCGTGACCCGGTCCCACTCCCGGCCCAGCGTGTCCAACGACAACCCCTACTCCGAGTCGCTGTTCAAGACCATGAAGTACGCCCCGGTCTTCCCCGACCGGTTCGGCTCGATCGGCCAGGCCCGCGGGTTCATGGACGCCTTCGTCACCGACTACAACCACCAGCACCACCACACCGGGATCGGCCTGCACACCCCCGCCGACGTCCACTACGGCCACGCCAGCACCGTCGACCGACAGCGATCAGCAACACTCCAGGCCGCCCGACAGGCGCACCCCGAACGGTTCGCCACCAGCACCAGCCCCAAGATCCTCACGCTCCCCGAGAACGCCTGGATCAACCAACCAGCCGACGCCGAAACCCCGGCTGCCTAACACCCTCTGGCCTCATCCACCTTGAAAAATTCCGGAGCGGTGAGTACCCTCGCGATCTTCTTTCCATTTGTCAGTTTTAGCCTGGAGGATCATCAACCTAGCGGTCGCCTCATCCGAAGGTGTGATTGATTCTCATCCTTTTAGTGGAGCAACAAACCCGGGCAACCACTCAGAATGTGTGTCATGAGCAAAGTCGCGCTGGCACTCGTCAGCACTGCCCTCGTTCTGGGCGTATCCGCTTGCAGCAGCAGCGAAGCGGAGACCCTTCATCAGCAGGCAACTGCCAGAGCTAGGGTCGAAGCAGCCTTTTGCGTGGCTCGGGTGTACAAGCGGTGGCCCGGGCTTGAGGTCCATCGAATGCCCGCCGTCGAGGCGGTGCCGTCAGGATGGGTGGTCCGAGGGCGGGCCAGCACTGGGACAGGAGCGGCCACGTTCGTGTGCCACATGAACTCAAAGGGGTTCTACGACAGCGCGAGCCTCAGCAGGGCTCCTAGCGCGTGAGTGGCAGCTAGCGAGTCGGAGAGCATTTCGAGGATGCCTGGCCCCGGCCGCAAACTTGCATTCCAGACGCTTCCCGGCAACTCCCCTTGGAGCAGCAGCCGCTGGCGTTGTGCGGGTGCAAGGCCGGTCGTGCGCCAGCAGGTGCCAATCTGCGGCCCAGGTGGGCAGGAGGGAACCCGACCCCACCAAAGGTGCGTGGGCGGATATGTTGATCAAGCCCCAGCGGGCACTCGCCGACGCTCCGGGATGCAGCCGACGCCTTGCACGATCTCAACCTGCTCTCGCAATCCCTAACCCGGCAAGGGAAGTGAAGCCACAGGTCTCACGCCGCAAGACCGCTTCGAGGCTTGAGTCGTCGATCTCTGTTTGACGTCGACTGACATTCGATCGATTCGTCATGCCAACGGCTGCCGACCTGAACTCGTCGTTTCCATTCGTTCACTTCTTCCGGCACGCATGCTACGAATGACGTGGATGGGTCGCCCCTGCTGGGGCGGCCCATGACGCGTTTTCGGGGGCGTTGTTGAAAACGATTGGTGGCGGTGGGGCG
>JAICSB010000572.1 GCA_025937115.1 Pseudonocardiaceae bacterium
CTCAAGAGCGTGGGGCTCTGCTGCACATCCACGTTGCTGAGACAACCGGCGAGGACACTGCGATCCGCGAGCAGCACGGATCCGTGCCGCTGCTGCTGGAACATCTAGGGGTGCTGGGTGACGGTGCGCGGGTGCTCGCGGCGCATGCCGTGCAGCTGTCCGACACCGACATCGCGGTACTCGCGCGGCACCGCGCCGGGGTGGCGCACTGCCCCGGCTCGAACAGCAAGCTCGCTTCTGGCATCGCGCGGCTGGTCGACCTGCGCGCTGCGGGAGTCGCTGTCGGTTTGGGCACCGATGGCCCCGCCTCGCACGACGACCTCGATCTGTGGGACGACGTCAGGCTGGCCGCCCGGCTGGCCCGGTTGTCCACCGGTGACGCCGCCGCGCTGACCGCCGCGCAGGCACTGCTGATGGCCACCCGGGGCGGTGCGGCCGCGATCGGGCGCGATGATCTGGGCACGTTACGCCCTGGGGCATGGGCCGATCTGGTGCACATCGGAGCTGACGACCCGGCGTTCGCGGCCGGGCTCGACGTCCCGGACGGTCAGTTGCTGGCCAATCTGGTGTGGGCGGCCGGAGCTCGAGCGGTCCGCGATGTCTGGGTGGCAGGGGAGCGGGTGCTGCACAGCGGTGCGCCGACCCGGGTCGATCGCGCGGCAGCACATGCCGCGTTGCGCTCGAGAGTGTCCAGGATCACCGGGCTGTAACCTGCGTGGCGGGTGGGTTTCGTTAGGTACGGGGTGTACCGTGCGCCCGCAAGCGTAAGGAGTACCTGTCGGGAGACTGGAGACGGCGGTGGGCAGTCACGCGGCCACCGAGGACCCGCTGCATGTGCTGTACGTCGGCAGTTCTGCCGATCTCGGAGCACTGCGTCGGTTGATGGAGGCGCACGGAGCGGTGACCCGCAGCCGGCTTACCCCTGCGGTCACCGTCATCGTCGCCGATCCGTCGATTCCGGCGGATCACCCCACCGTGCGCGCCGCGAACACGCTCGGTATCCCGGTGCTGGAACCGGCCCAGGCCAGCGTGCAGTTCGCTGGTTGGCGAAGTCGGAGCAACTCGATCCAGCCGGCACCGGCCATCGCACGGCGACCTCGGCTGTTCCGCCGATCCGTGGGGTGAGCGGCAGCGCCGCAGGAGATCCTGGGGCGCTGCGCTGCGGGCACCGCGGCTGCACCGCCGCGTTCGCCGAGCAATGGGGCACCTGGCCTAACCTCGTGACCGCCGTCCGCACCATCGCGACGGTGGTCGCCTGGGCGGTCGCGGTGACCACCGGCAGCGACGCCTGGCTGCTCGCGGCCCTGCTGTGCTACTGGGTCGGGGATATCGCCGACGGGCTGCTAGCCCGCGTGACCCACCAGGAGACCCGCACCGGGGCAGTGCTCGACGTGCTCGCCGACCGGTTGAGCGTCTGCCTGGTGGTGGTCAGTTACGTGAGCACGCATCGCTGGGCCGCCGTGCCCGCTGCGGTGTTTCTGGGGCAGTTCGTGGTGCTCGACGCCTACCTCACGCTGGCGTTCGCCCGTTGGTCGTTGCTCTCGCCGAACTACTTCGGCCTGGTCGACGCCACCGTGTACCGGCTGAACTGGTCCGCGCCGGCGAAGGCCACCAACACCGGCGCGGTGCTGCTGGTGTGGCTGCTGACCGGATCGACGCTGGCGGCGACGGTCCTCGCCACTGTGGTGCTCGGGGTGAAGTCCTACAGCGCGCTGCGCCTAGCCCGGCTGCCGGTCCCGCAGGCGCTGTCCGATTGTGCCGTGCTCGACGTGCACGCCGCTACGACCGCCGCGATTAACCACGCAGCCGCATCGACATGACGAGATAGCGGTAGGAGCCGTCCCGGGCGTCATCCGGGTCGTTGGCGCCGAGGCCGGTGACCGGCGTGATGACGGTGGGTTTGCTCGGCTCGGTGAACGACAACGTCGCCCGCGGGGTGGTCACCGCTGCCAGGCCGTCGAGCAGGTACCCGGCGTTGAACCCGATGGTCAACGGTTCACCGGTGACGCCGACCTCGAGTTCCTCCTCGGCACTGGACTCGTCCTCGGCTTCCGCGGACAGCTGCGCGGTGCCCTCGGAGAACGCCAGCCGGACCGGAGCGAAGCGCTGGGCCACCAGCGCCACCCGCTTCAACGCTGCGACGAACTCGCTGACCACCACCTCTACCGTGGTGGTGACCGCGGTGGGCCACAGCGAAGCGAACTTGACGAACTCGCCGTCGAGCAACCGGGTCAGCGTTTGGCGGCCACCGGCGGAGAAGCCCAGGAACCCCGCGTCGTCGGCGTCGCCCATCGACAGCACCACCTCGCTGGCCGAACCGAGCGACTTGGCGACATCGGCCAGCGTCTTGGCCGGAACGATGAGCGAGGTGCTCGGCACCGTGCCGGTTGGCGTCCACGGGATGTGCCGCTCGGCGAGGCGGTACCGGTCGGTGGCGGCCAAGGTGAGGACCTCAGGGCCGATCTCCATGCGCACTCCGGTGAGCATGGGCAGCGTCTCGTCGCGGCTGGCTGCCGCGGTGACCTGCGCGACAGCGGTGGCGAAGACGTCACCACGGACCTTTCCCGAGGTGGCCGGCAGTACCGGCACCGTGGGGTAGTCCTCGATGTGCAACAGCGGCAGGTTGAACCGGACCGAACCGCAGCGCACCACCAGCCGGTTTCCCTCGACCACCACCCGTA